>NZ_JASJFG010001068.1:0-2426 GCF_030065375.1 Microcystis sp. M49636_WE2
ATGCGGTTAAAAACATAAAAAACTCGATCACGAATACCAGCATTAGAGCGAATTTTTTCGAGTAATTCCGTTTCTTCTGTGGCTAATTCTCCCGCAGAAGCAGCCTTTAAAACACAAACCACTGCCGAAGTATCAGGATGCTCTATTTTACGATAGGCTAATGCGGCATCTTTTTTGACTGGGGCATCAATACCGGGCAAATCTACCAAAACGTTACCATCTTTAAGGAGAGGATGATGACAGTAATATTCTAGACGTTTTAAGACGGCACTATTGCTACCACGACGGGCAAAACTGGCCGCTTCTGCTAAATTAGAAAAGTGAAATTGTTCCATGGAATAGGTGGCATTATGCAGGGTATGGATCCGCTCACGATTTTGAGTAAATCCTTCAATTAATAATTTTAAACCCTGAGCTTGTTTAGCTCGCTCGGATTTGCCTTCTCCCCCTTCCTGTTCGATAATTTTTTGACAGTATTGGTTTAACTGACTACAGTATTCGGGGGAATTAATGTTACTGGGATTAGTTAATTGTAGATTTTGACAGACGGTATCGACTAAAGTACGAATTTCTACTTCGCTGAGAAAGGTTAAAACCACTCTTTCCTCATCAGCTTCTGCGTACTCAATATAACATTCTGTACCCGTTGCGTGTCCTTCGGCACTATAGAGCAATTCTCGCTCTAAAAGTGCATTGATTAACATTGATTTCCCGGCACTAAAAGCACCAGCAAAAACGATTTCAAATTTGGGAGAAATGGCTTTTTGTAGGGCAATTTCTATCTTGCTGGTATCCTGTTGATTGCGGAGAGACGATTCGCCTTTCAATAGTTCAATTATACTGTTAACATTACCAGCCAGATTACTGCATTGGGGTAAAAGTTCAGTCATGGTAAAACCCAGATCTAGAAGAACAGTGCTATTATTCCCCACATGATAACAAAATTCCCTAACTAGATGTCACATCTTTGCTCAGTAATTTAAGCAATCAAGGACAAGGCCCTAGTCTTGAATCTAGAATCATGATTGATTATAATCAATTTAGTACATACCGATTTCCGAGAACCTGCTTAGGTAAAAATTACCTCCTCACTCCTGAATCCTAGGGGAATGATAATTATGTGGGCAAAAATGGCAATAGATAAATGGAGATTAAAAAAAATTCGGACTATGGGACAGTTAGGATTTTTGTTAGGGACAGTTTTTCTTTTGGGTGGCTGTCATTCTTTGAATGCTATCCAAAATCGTCCGCAACCCTTGCCCCAAGATCAATATATTCAAGTCTATTTTAATCATAATCAAGCCCGAAATTCAAATTATACCGATCCCTATCGCCAAATTAATCGCCCAGGGGATAATTTAGAACAGGTTATTCTTGATAAGATAAACTCGGCAAAAATTTCGATCGATCTAGCAGTGCAAGAGTTACGTTTACCCGCCATCGCTCAAGCTTTAGTTGCTCGTCAGCAACAGGGAATTAAAGTTAGGGTTATCCTCGAAAATATTTACAATAAACCTATTAATAGTTTAGCCAAAAACCAAGAACAATTAAGCGATCGAGAACAGGAACGTTATCAAAACCTTTTTGACTTAGTTGACATAAATCGCGATGGTAAATTAACTCCAGAGGAAATCGCCCAAAGAGATGCAATTACTATCCTCAAAAAAGCTGGTATTCCCCTAATTGATGATAGAAATGATCGCTCAAAAGGTAGCGGTTTAATGCACCATAAATTCATGGTTATTGATAATTACACTACTTTAATTAGTTCAGCTAACTATACCTTAAGTGATATTCATGGAGACTTTTCTAATCCCAAAACTGTCGGTAATGCCAATCACTTATTAGTGATTACTAATCCCCCACTAGCTAGAGTTTTTCAAAGAGAATTTAATCTGATGTGGGGAAGGGAAGATCGTTCTAGATTTGGGTTAGATAAACCCCACAGAAAACCGCAAACAATCCCTATCGGTAATAGTAGTCTGACGGTAAAATTTTCCCCCGATTCTACCACTTATCCCTGGGCAATTACTAGCAATGGTCTGATCGGTGAAACTTTAAATAAAGCTAAAAAATCCGTGGACTTAGCCCTATTTGTCTTTACGGAACAGCCTCTAGCTAATATTCTCGCCCAACGACATCAAAAAGGGATAGAAATTAAGGCTTTAATTGATCCTAGTTTTGCCTTCCGATACTATAGCGAAGGATTAGATTTATTAGGAGTTGCTCTCAGTAATAAATGTCGTTATGAACCAGATAATCAGCCTTGGCAAAACCCAATTAATACCCTAGGAGTTCCCGATCTAGCCCGGGGAGATAAATTACACCATAAATTCGGTTTAATCGATGATAAAATTGTGATTACTGGTTCTCATAATTGGTCAAGAGCCGCTAACCATCAAAACGATGAAGCTTTAGTTATTATC
>NZ_JASJFG010000748.1:0-4203 GCF_030065375.1 Microcystis sp. M49636_WE2
ATTTGTATGCTTTGGATGGTCAGAAAAAATTAGATAATTTACTGGCTAAATGTGGGACTATCTAAAGTCTATTGATGAAAAAGCCTATGAGAAACATCGGCAATGGATGCAGTTAGCTTTAAATTTAGCGGCAACTGCGGGGGATCGGGATGATGTACCTGTGGGAGCGGTTATCGTGGATAAACAGGGACATTTAATCGCTCAAGGGGCTAATTGCAAGGAAAAACACCATGATCCCACCGCTCACGCCGAAATTCTGGCGATTCGTGCCGCTAGTCAAGTTTTAGGCAATTGGCACTTAAATGATTGTACCCTCTACGTCACCCTCGAACCCTGTCCCATGTGTGCCGGGGCAATTATTCAGGCTAGATTAGGATTATTAGTGTACGGTGCTGACGATCCCAAAACAGGAGTTATCCGCACTGTGGCTAATTTTATAGATAGTCCTTTTTCTAACCATCGTTTACCGGTAATCGCGGGAATTTTAGCTAAGGAATCGGGGGAATTATTACAAACATGGTTTGAGAAAAAAAGAAATGTTTAAAGGAGTCAGGGAGATAGGAGTCAATAAGCTGTAATGCCTCTTAGCTTAAAACCCCACACCCGACACCGCACACCCTGCCTCTAGAAAAAACTTTTTCAGCAAACCCTAATCAAACAAATAGTTAAATCCTGATAAAAATCCTCCTGTTTTAACTCCACTTTTGATTGAGAAGCCAGTAAAAGTAAAGCCCAAAAAATCGCCACCTTTTCCTGTGTTGCCGAGTGACTAGAGGGTTTTTCCGCTTGCCATAAATCTAATAAATACTCAAACTCTATCTCCTTTTTCTCTAATTGAAAAAACTTTCTTTGCAAAAAAAAGTCCAGTTCCGCTGCCAATTCTGTCAGGTTTTCTTGGTGGGCCAATTCCGTGATAATTTGTACCGCTTCCCGTCGGGATTGGGGCCGGGGTTTCGGGACAACTACAGGCAGTTTCGGTAAAGCTTCAATCTCTAGGGCAATCTGTTGTAATTGAGTGATTAACTCCTGTAAAGTTACCCGTCTTTTGCGCGGTGGTGGGGCGGCAGTACGACGGCGAATATGATTTTCTAGATAACGGGGTAAAGTTCTTAATTCCCGTTCTAACTCGCTAATTTCCTCATCAATCAGACTTTCTTCTTGCTGGTCCAAAGACAATCTTTCTAGGGTATCAGCCTTAAATAAAACTAACATAGAAGCCCATAAAAAAGCCTGTCCTGATTGGGGTAAATTAGCCTGGGCCATGGCTAAATCTAGATCATTTAATAACCCCAATTCCGCCAAAAAGCGATCGATCACATCAATAACCTGCACATCCCAGGGGTCAATTTCTCCCTGTTCCGCCATTTCTAAAAGAGAGGCGATCGCATCACTGGCCGAGGTGATAGTCATGATTGTAGAATCTTGTAGGATCTCAAAGGATAAAATTTAGCAAGCAAAACCATGGACATATCGATCGCTGACCTGCGCTTGGACTACAATCTCGAAGAATTGCTAGAGTCAGAAACATCTGCCGATCCTTTCATTGTATTTAAACAATGGCTAGAACGGGCGGTATCTTCGGGAAGATTGGAACCCAACGCTATGACTTTAGCCACTATTTCCCCGGAGGGTAAACCCCGGGCTCGCATGGTACTGTTAAAAGACTTCGATCCTCGCGGTTTTGTTCTCTTTACCAACTACCAAAGCGCCAAAGGACAGGAATTAATCGCCAATCCCAATGCAGCCCTAGTGTTTTGGTGGGGAGAATTGCAACGGCAAATTAGGATCGAGGGAACTGTAGAAAAAATCAGCGAGGAGGAATCGGATAATTACTTTTTTGTCCGTCCCTGGGAATCCCGTTTAGGGGCCTGGGCCTCCAATCAAAGTGAAGTGATTTCTGGGCGAGATATCCTCGAAAAACGCCTGACAGAACTAAAAGAAGAATATGCGGGTCGTGAAGTTCCCCGTCCTCCTCATTGGGGCGGATTTCGCCTAATTCCTAGTTTAATCGAGTTCTGGCAAGGTCGCCCCAGTCGTCTCCATGATCGTCTCTGTTATTATCGTCAAGAAGATGGCAGTTGGCAAAGGCAACGTTTAGCTCCTTAGTTTGATCTTGACACCTTGTATTGGCAAAATAGCTCGATACTAATTCAATTTGTCATTTTAGTCTTGAGATAATATTAGGTCGATGTCTTTTCCCAACCCGCGCTTTCCTTAGCGATTGGGTTGGGCTATTATGTCATTTGAGAAAGGCAATCCGTCCGCCCTAAAGTTTCAGAAAAACGATAGAATTGAAAGGGTTTTGGTCTGCATCCTTCAAAAATAACTAGAGAATTATGGACATCAATAAAGTTGGACTTCGAGAAACCTTAGAAGCATTGCGGGTTGAACTGAGTAAATCTATTTTAGCCTCTGAGGGTGAGCAGATTCGCTTTCAAGTGGGTGAAATTGAATTAGAGGTTCAATTTGTGGTTGAAAAGTCGAAAGATAGCAAAGGTGGGCTGAAATTTTGGGTAGTAGAAATGGGTGGGGGTGTCACCAATAAAGATACGATAACCCATAGAATTAAAATTCCCCTTAAACCCATTGGGAAAGATGGAGGACCTATCAAGACAGCAAGTGATGATATTCCCGATTAGAATTTTATACCCCTAGGGACGCAATGCTTGCCCCCAAAGCAGTTAATTTGTAGGATGGGTTAGCGAAGCGTAACCCATCGCCATCCCAGAAGAATAGGTTACATCAATCCGATAAGTTATGCCCCAATTCCAACCCGATCGCGCTTTAGAAATTGTTGCCCCTAAATACGGCACTGCCTATCGAATTGGGGGACGTTTACTCTTGACTTGTCGGCATCTATTTGATAATAGTAACGACTGTAAAGTACGATTTAGATCAGCATCAGACTATTCTGATAAGCAAGACATAGACGCTCAAGTGATTTGGAAAGCCCCCGATAATATAGATATAGCTTTAGTAGAATTACCAGAAACTATCGAAACTTGTGATCCTGTAGGTTTTGGGGTGTTACCTGATGCTAATACCACAAAAAAAGTTAAATTTGACTGTTTGGGCTTTCCTTTATTTTTACGGTATTCTGAAGATGGTATAAAATACGCCACAGGGTTACATATTGAGGGAACTATCGATGTGTCTAATCGTGCGCCTCATAACCGTTTGTTATTAAATATTAAAGATAGTCAAGACATACAACCCACCGATGAACAGTTAGAAAGATTAGCAGAAGATCAGTCACCTTGGCAAGGAACATCGGGATCAGCAATTGTTTGTAATGGGTTAGTGGTGGGTGTGCAGAAATGGCATCAAAATCCAGATCGTCCTGAATCTTTAGAAGCTGAATCTTTGGCAAGAGTTTATGACAATCCCGAATGGGGTGAGATATTAGAAAGTCATGATATTGATCCTGAACCTAAACCCGTTATATCCGCTTCTTTAAAATCTTCTTCCTATCGCAATCAGTCCCTATCTTTCCCCTGCTTTGTTACCCGAAGCCTTGCAAGTTGCCAGAGGGATTGGGGATGAATCCAAACAGGGTGAGAGCATCTCAAACGCTATTGACAATTAGCCAATTTTGTGAACCGCTTGCTGTGTGGGCATTTCAAGTGATACCAGTCAATCAGAATAGTTACGAAATATTCACATTTGGTCGATTTTTGCTTAACAATTGAGATGGCCAATTCTCCTCAAATATGCCTGAATCGCTCTCTGGGTAAGCAAATCACATAAAGTTGATTTTGTCAAGAATTGTTAAGATGCGCTTACCCTGCCGGATTTAGGATTACAGGTCTATAACAGGTGTATATAGCGTTTCTGATTCACAAGAGGTACATTCCTGATCCTGAACAGCTTAATCAGCAAAGGTTTAAGTGTGCCGAACAGATGCAAGAACCGCTATAATAAATTTAAGCCTAGGGCAGAAAAGTTGGGCTTGTCCTTTTCCCTAACCATAAACAGAAAAAATTCAACACCCCCAAGTAATTGACCGATTAATTTTCGGACAATGGGGTGTGCCTGGTGATGAAGACAACACAAGTAAGTTCCAATTTATCGAGTACAGATATGTCATCTCTAGAAGATTCTTTGAGTTTTGACGGAGCCTCCCCAATCACCTTTGATTTAACAGGTTCCGACGATTTAAGTGTATCGAGGGAAACTACTCCCTTGGGAGTCCTGAACTCTAAC
>NZ_JASJFG010001009.1:0-1877 GCF_030065375.1 Microcystis sp. M49636_WE2
ACTTTTGGCCGCTATTCCCAGTGTTGTTTACGGATTATGGGGTATCTTTGTATTGATTCCTATCCTCAGACCCCTTGGTAACTGGTTAAATGCTAATTTTAGTTGGATTCCTCTGTTTAGTACTCCTTTAGGGGGTCCTGGGATGTTACCGGCGGGGGTTATTTTAGCAATTATGATCCTGCCGATTATTATCGCTATCTCTCGCGACTCTTTGGCCGCTTTACCGCCGGATCTAAGGCAAGCTTCCCTAGGCTTGGGGGCCACCCGTTGGGAAACGATTTTTCGGGTATTAATTCCCGCCGCTTTTTCCGGGATTGTCGGGGGGATTATGTTAGCTTTAGGGCGTGCTTTAGGGGAAACCATGGCAGTAACGATGATTATCGGCAATTCTAACCGCATTAGTGCCTCTATTCTCGCCCCCGCTAACACGATCGCTTCCTTATTGGCTAATCAATTCGCCGAAGCATCGGGAATGCAAGTATCAGCTTTAATGTATGCTGGTTTTGTTCTCTTGGTTTTGACCCTAGTAGTCAATATCTTCGCAGAATTAATCGTTAATCGCGTCAAAGCTAAGTATTAAGCCGTCAGAAGGCAGAAGGCATCTTTTTTCTCCCCACTCCCCCACTTCATAATTCATAATTCATAATTCCCACTGATAACTGATATGGATAGTGCGAATTTAGGCAATAATCTCAAAAAGAAACCGGGTAGTCCTCGATCGCTATTGGGGACAATTATGACCGTAATTTCGGGTTTATGTTTAGCAGTGACGATTATTCCTCTTTTTGCCGTCCTAGGCTTCGTTTTTGTGCAAGGGGTGGGTCGTTTAAACGCCAATCTCTTTACCAAATTACCGCCACCGCCGGGGTTAGGAGGAGGAGGCATCGCTAACGCCATTTTAGGGACAATTATTGTCGTTGCCCTGGCTACGGCGATCGCAGTTCCCATCGGGGTTTTAGCGGCGGTTTATCTCTCGGAATTTAGCGGTGATAACAAACTTGCCCAGGGTGTGCGCTTTGCTACCAACGTTTTAGCCGGTGTCCCTTCGATTATTGTCGGGGTTTTCGCCTACGGTTTGCTAGTTGCCCCCTTATTTGGCGAAGGAACAGCCCTTTTAGGCTTTTCTGCCCTGGCCGGTTCGATCGGTTTAGCGGTGTTAATGTTACCCACTATTATTAGAACCACCGATGAGGCTTTAAAAATCGTTCCCCAAGACATCCGCTGGGCGGCCATGGGTTTAGGGGCTTATAACTACCAAACCGTCCTAAAAATCGTCCTTCCTGCGGCAGTTCCCGCTATTTTGACCGGTGTTACTTTAGCAATTGCTAGGGCGGCTGGAGAAACCGCCTCTTTAATTTTTACGGCATTATTCTCTAACTTTTGGCCCCGGGGTGTCTTTGAACCGATTGCCACCCTTTCGGTCCTAGTTTTCAACTTTGCTACTGCCCCTTTTGCCCCCCAACAGCAATTAGCTTGGGCCGGGGCTTTAATTCTGGTGTTTTTGGTGTTGGTAACTAACATTTTATCCCGTTTAGCCACGCGCCAGAAAACCTATTAAGTCAAGGAAAAAGTGAAAAGGGATATTTAAGTAAAAATCTACCTATCTTTGCAATTCCTCAATTATCCAAATTCAAGTGAAATAATTTATGCTAACTAATCGCACTACCCAATCAACTGCAACCGTTTTAAAGGTGGATAAGGCTAATATTTACTATGGTAATTATCGAGCAGTGCGGGACGTTTCGATCGATATTCCCAAAAATAAAGTCACCGCTTTTATCGGACCCTCTGGCTGTGGAAAAAGTACCATTCTCAGGTGTTTTAATCGTCTCAATGATTTAATTCACGGTTTTCGTATTGACGGCAAAGTTTTTTAT
>NZ_JASJFG010000046.1:0-5430 GCF_030065375.1 Microcystis sp. M49636_WE2
CAGAGGGTCAATTACCTAATTTTCAGGGAAAAAGTGCCTAAATTTCCCCCCCGATCCCCCCAATGTCTGGCACTTTTTGATGGGAAAAAAGTCTAAAATTCTTATCCAACAAGGTTTTTAGATTTATTCAGCAGACTCTAATTAGGATTTACTGAATCAGTTATCAGTTATCAGTTATCAGTTCACTGTTTACTGTTTACTGTTTACTGAAAATACTCCCCAATTCATAATTCATAATTCATAATTCCCTAACAACCATACCAAAGCTTTTCTATCTGCTTTGCTAGGGCCAATAACTCAGAGCGATCGCTTGTATCCCTTAAGAGGGTGACATGGCCTAATTTTCGACCGGGACGGGATTTTTTACCGTACCAAAAAACGTGAGCGTCTGGAATTGCCGCTAAAACTGCTCTTTTTTCCCCATAATCGCCGTCACTATCCTCAAAACCCAATAAATTAACCATGACTGCCCCAGCAGATTTTAAGTCCGTGGCTCCAAGGGGCAAATTAGCCACTGCTTGCAGTTGTAGGGCAAATTGGGAGGTAAGACAGGCAGAAAGGCTGTAATGACCCGAATTATGGGTACGGGGAGCGATTTCATTAATCAATACCTCTCCCTGGGGAGTGACAAATAACTCGATCCCGAAAACACCCACCGCCGACAAACTACTTAACAGATGATGGGCGATAGATTCGGTTTGAGCCTGTAAAGATTGGTTAAGAGCGGCGGGAGCAATCACCCAGCGACAGACTTGCTCCTCTTGATAGGTTTCCACCACGGGATAGGTGACGATTTCCCCAGTTAATCCCCTAGCGGCAACGATGGCTAATTCGCGCTCGTAGGGAATATAAGCTTCTAACATCAAGTCAAGACGCTCTAATTGCGGCTTTTTGGCGTTTAATTCTTCAGGAGTGCGAATAATAAAGGTTCCTTGACCATCATAACCGTGTCGTCGCGCTTTCAGTACTAGCGGAAAAGGATAATTTTCTAGTGGGGATAAATTATCTATCGCCCAAAAATCAGGCACAGGCAACCCTAGGGAGCGTAAATAACATCTTTGCTCGTATTTATCCAATAGGGGGCGCAGATTTGCCAAACTAGGATAGAATTGCACTCCTGTGGCCGCTAATTCTTCTAGGGCATCTAAATTAACAAACTCATTTTCAAAAGTGATCAGATCACAATGTTGAGCTAGTTTTTTTGTGCCTTCCGCGTCAGCTATTTCAGCGAAAACAACCCCGTCAGCTAAAGCAACGGCGGGATCGTCGGGGTGTGGTGTTTGTACAATCAGAGAAATGCCTAATCTCTTGGCTTCCTGTGCCATCATCCATGCTAATTGTCCACCACCAATAACACCAACCCGGGTTTGCATCATTGATCACATCCTAAAGATTCCGGGGTAGAGACGCCGGTTTTTGAGTTTACACCCTCGGCTCTTTCACAGAGATTTTTGATTTGTTGAGCGTCAAGCACTGCAAAACTAAAATCAGCACCGTTGATGTTTACTCCCTCGAAAATGGTACGCAGCATGATCGCTTCGGCAAAAATGGCATCGCTTAAATCGGAATTTTTAAAGGTACTCAGATAGGCTAACCCATTGGTTAAGTCCGCTCCATGAAAGTTGCCTTCGATGATAGAGGCTCCGTTAAACACTGCCCCGCGCAAATCGGCAGAACTAAAGTTAGAATCTTGGAGATTAACGTTAGTAAATTGGGCAGATTGCAAATTTTGTCCCGAAAAATCCTTCCCTGTCAGATTCTGGTTTTCATAACTGGCATTGGCTCCTGTGACAGCAGCAGAACTGGCAGCTAAGGCATTGACAGGAGATAGGATAAATAGTAAGGCAAAAAAAGCGATCGCTAATCGAAAGATAGTCTTCATTGGCGGAAAATTCCATCAGTGGGCATTCTTGATTTTATAGCAGTAAGTCATCAGCCGTCAGCTTTTCACCGGCCGCGAGAAATTGCTGGCACACAAACCTTTATAATGGCTGTCTAGGCTTATACTGCCATGCAATTTGGTCTAAACAAAAATATTTAAGCTACAGTCCCTCAGCTTTCAGCTAAATAAGGTAAAAGACAAAAGTTAATTAATTTTCTCTCTCCTGACTCCTATTTCTAAGGACAATTTCTGATTTATACAAGAGGTTTGATGGATACACCGCAACTTTTATTCAATGGTTTAGCCGTCGGCAGTATTATTGCTCTGGCTGCTGTCGGTTTAACCCTTACCTGTGGCATTTTGCGTCTGTCTAATTTTGCCCACGGCGATTTTATGACTTTGGGTGCTTACATAACTTGGGTGGTAAATGCTCAAGGGATTAATCTCTGGTTAGCGATGCTGGTGGGCGCAGCAGTGACAGCTATTGCCATGCTCATTGCCGAGAGATTATTATGGAAACCTATGCGCGATCGACGGGCTGATTCTACCACTTTAATTATTATTTCGATCGGTTTGGCTTTATTTCTTCGCAATGGTATTTTAATGATCTGGGGCGGTAGTAATCAACGCTACGATCTGCCTGTGATGACCGCTACAGAAATTTTTGGGATTAAAGTAGCTTTTGATCGCTTGTTAGTTATTGGTTTGGCAATTATAGTTATTATTGCCCTCCATTTGCTATTGCAAAAAACTAAGATCGGTAAGGCAATGCGTGCCGTAGCTGACAGCAACGATTTAGCTAGAGTAACTGGAATTAACGTCGAATGGGTTGTTTTCTGGACATGGATAATCACGGGAGTTTTAACTGCTTTAGCTGGAGGGATGTTCGGGTTAATTACCGGGGGAGTGCGTCCCAATATGGGCTGGTTTTTAATCTTACCAATGTTTGCGTCCGTGATTTTGGGTGGTATTGGTAATCCCTACGGAGCGATTGCTGGGGCTTTAATTATTGGTGTTGCCCAAGAAATTAGTGTTCCCTTAATTGGTTCTGATTATAAATTAGCCGTGGCTTTATTAATTATGATCTTGCTGTTATTATTCCGTCCTCAAGGTTTATTTAAAGGCACGGTTTAACAGTTATCAGTTATCAGTTAACAGTTATCAGTTATCAGATGTAAGTTTTAAGTTATTTATTTATCTTCATCTTTATCCCTGTTTACTGTTTACTGTTTACTGGACGGCTACGCCGTGCCTTTGGCAACACTGAAAAGCCCAATCTTTAATCCTGAATATATTCTTCCCCGGTGATTAAAGCGTATTCAGCGCGGGTAAATTCTCGACCTAAATAAGCAGCATGATCGAACATAGTAATCGGACAAGGTTGGGTTTCTTCGATCACTTTGACGGCTAATTCTTTGGCAGTTCTTGCAGTGTAAATATTCTCAGGATTGCGATCAAGTTTTTGCCTAACACCGATAACTTTTCCCGTTTCTGGATCGACGGCTAAACCTTTTTCATTGATAATATTGCTGTAATGTTTGGCACAGATTAACCCTGCTTCTCGGTCGAGATAAATAATAAAATATCCTGCGGGATCGAGAGCGATCGGACGTTTGGAAAGTTGATGATCAATAGCCGTGATTTGGGATTTTAATTCGCTCATTTTCTTGACAAAATTACTTAAATATGTAGTTGAAAGCAAGAGCAAATTATATCACATACCATCATCCTTGTTCTAGAGTATTTTGTCGAGATAAGCCCTATTTTCTGTGAGCAAATCGGCTCTGTTATTCTTTGTGTGATAAGTTTAACTTATATAGTAGTGATCGATCTTTGTGTCCTCTGTGTCTCTGTGGTTCCTTCCACTCACTCGCCCGCAGGACTGTATCTTAGAATACATTTTACCCACCAAACCTAAGAGAGCGGCGCCCCTAATCTAAGGTCGAAAAATAACAGGCTGATAGCTTAATGCTATAAATTTTCTTCCACCAAAGCCTCGACCCGTCCTGTTTTGACCGCTTCCACCAAAGCGGCGTGATCTTGTTCTGTCTGCTCGGCATAAGCGATCGCAAATTCGCCCATCGCTAGATCGAACTGATCTCCTTTCCCCAAATAACCGCTAATGGTGGCCGCATCTCCAGATTTAGCGTGGGCGCGGGCCAAGGTCCAGCCACAGAACTCGGCGTAGCGTTGCAGTTGGACGGCCGATACTCCCTCAATGGGTAGGGAAAACTTCATATCCCGCAGTTGCCGTAAATAGAAGTTATTGCCCCGTCTTCCCTGGGTCCAGCCTAAAAATATGTCGCTAGAGGATTGCATCAATCTCTGGCCTGTAACCACCCGTTGTCCCTGATTTTCATACTGGCTCTTGGCGGTATAGGGTTCGAGAACCGAAGGGCAAGCCTCCTTAACTTGTAGGATGAGGGGATGGTTATCTTCCGAGAACAATAGGGCGATATAACATCTGGTGCCGACACTACCAATGCCCACCACTTTCAGGGCAAAGTCCTCTAACTGGTAGCGATCGAACAGGACCCGGCGTTCCTCCGGCAGGGATTGGCGATAGTCTTCCAGACCCTCACGCACGAGAGTCTCCCAATCCGGTTCGTTGACATGGTAGAGAATGGGCGGCTGATCGACAAAGCGATTGCGTCCCCCGCTTTGGGTGACGATCTTGGGGTAGAGATGTTCGATGATGCGCTCGCGGGCCTTTGTCATCATCTGTTCCCGTATCTTGCGTGTCTTTTCGTCGGGAGCCATCTCGAGCACCTGTTCTACTCCTATGCGCGTGTACCATACCTCTAAGGGACTGAGGCGAGAATATTCCCGCAGGTGTTCTCGATAGGAACGAGCGCAATCGATCGCCGCTGCCTTCGATTCTCGATCGGATAGATCGCTATCCCTGCCGGCGATGACAAAACTGACCACGAGACGCTTGAGATCCCATTCCCAAGGTGCGGGTAGGGTTTCGTCGAAATCGTTAATATCGAAGACTAAATTGCGTTCGGGGGTGGCAAAAAATCCGAAGTTCAACAGGTGGCAATCTCCGCAGGCCTGCACGATAATGTCGGTTTTGGGAGTGGTGGCCAGATCGTAGGCCATCAAGGCAGCGGAACCGCGCAGGAAGGTAAAGGGACTCCGCAACATTCGTCCGTAGCGGATGGGAATTAATTCCTGTAATCGCCCTTGATTTGATGCTTCGATGATTTCGATCGGCTCTCGACCAGCTGCGGGGGGTTGCCAGATAGCGTGGCGAGAACGCGGCAATCGCTCCCGCAGGGATTTACCGATCTGGATGCGTTCTTCCCGTGAACGGAATCGAGCTTGAGAAGGTGACCGGATCGGGGTTTCTATTTGGTGGTTCATAGCGACTTTTTCCCCTGAATGAGATTACATCCCTTGCTGTTAGTTGACATCCTCGCCGCCCTAAAAGTGCGGCGATTCCTAAACCTCACGATTTAAGTTTCTGCTTCCACCACCGTCGCATACCACAGTTAAAAAACCATGTACTGTCTTACACAGAGTCCACAGACTTTCGCCCCATTTCA
>NZ_JASJFG010000957.1:0-2260 GCF_030065375.1 Microcystis sp. M49636_WE2
GAAGCGGTCAGAATGATTGCTTCTCTTGGGGGGTTTTTAGGTAGAAAAGGTGACGGTGAACCAGGTGTTAAAACTATTTGGTTGGGACTGCGAAGGTTACATGATATCAGCGAGACTTGGAAACTATCTCATCAAATTAGTCCCCCCATAGAACCCCCTTGAGCCATCTTGCACACTTTTCTCTTTTTGTCAAATTTTATGTTAAGAAAGATGTGACTAATGGATAGCTTATTAAGGGGGGATCAAGGGGGGATTAAAGGCAAAATCCATTTTTAATTTAATTATAACCAGCTACTTATACCCCAAATTCCCTACTGTAAAGCAATCGCCATCGCTTCTTGGGGAATTTGTCGGTAAATTGGTTTTAAAAATTGTTCTATGGCATCCGATTCGGGGGCAGCCAGGGGAAAATTGCCTAAAATGTCGAGAATGGTTTGATTTTCATTCCCCGGCGTAATCACAACTAGGGAGGGATCTAGCTCCTCATCGTACTGCCAAAAGCGATCGATAGTGCTGTCGGGGGCAGTTTTTTCAACTACTGTGGGGGGTTCACTGACTGCTAAAGGTTGATTATCAGAAGAATAGGAGCGTTTTTCTCGTAAAGCTTCCAGAATTTGGCTTTTGGTTCGGCCGCGCAGTTGCAAAAGCAAGAAGGGATCGACGCTAAAACGATCACCCAATTGATAATATACTGCTCCTATATGTTTGCAGGGGTTGGCTTGATCGGGACAGGTACAACGAGAGCGAATATCAGCTAGGGAAAAGGGAAATAAATTCACCCCACTATCGATAAAAACACGCTCAATATTATCGGGCATTTGTCCCGTGAGCAATTGAGCGGAATAAATAGCCTTTTTGGAGAGAAGCTTAATAATATAATCCCATTCTTCATCACTAAAAGCCGCTAGGGATAAATCCACTATATAAGGCTCTGGTTCACTGCCTTGTACTCTAGCAATAACTTGCGAGTCTTCAAAGTCAATACTTAAAACATTGCCTTCTCTGGCGTAAAGTCTAGCTCGTTCCAAGCGTTTTTTAAAGCGATAGGAATCGAGTAGTTCTAGCCATTTTTGTACCCACCAAGCTTGTTCTGTCATTTTTTATTTACCCTACAGCTTATCAGCTTCGTTACCAACAAAAACGCCAATTCAAAAAGGAAACACATCAGCCTTAAGAGTTGACAGAGAAAGGCTCATCAGGTATATTCTGATCTTTAACAACAAAAAATCAGACCCAAAAACGAAGCCCTTAACATTCTAACATAGAACAAAGAAACTTGCTCTACCAACTTGGTCAAAAGGGAAATTTATCTTAACGGCAAATAGCCGTCTTGCTGGTATGTCATCTATGAAGCAGAAACCCAAATTGTGAGTTTTGGGAATCGCCGTCCGTTTTACGGCGGTCAGGATGTCAAGAAACCATCTACAAAATTTCTTGGGAGAGGGGATTAAACGAGCATACTAAGGGACTGTTAAGACAAGTCTTTCCCAAGAGAACGAATTTTAAAATTGTTAAGCCAGAGCAGGTAGAAAGAGCCATAAACTTGATTAACAATCGTCCTCGATAATGTCTTGACTATCGTAGCCTGAATGAGGTATTATGTGATAGCTCAAACAGGGATGAAATTCAGACTTGAATTAGCCCAACGATCAAAAATTTAGCCGCTGCTTATCGAAATCCTTTAGAAAGCCTGATTAACCATTGTTTATCGGCAGAAGGAGGTTATACGCCATCGGATTTTCCCGATGCGGATCTTAATCAGTCAGAACTAGATGAACTGCTCTTAGAACTCGATTTTTAAACTCAATCTAATGTTTAACCCTCATGCTTGATAACAACTATGTCATCGCCTAATCTTCCCAGTGAAATTGAAAATCGTAAAAGCGAACATCTGCGAGTTTGTATCGAAGAAGATGTGGAATTTCAACAACTTACAAGCGGTTTAGAAAAATATCGTTTTACCCATTGTTGTCTTCCTGAACTTGACCGCAGTGATATTGAACTGGGGACAACCTTTTTGGGGAAATCTTTAAAAGCTCCAATTCTAATCTCTTCCATGACCGGAGGAACAGAATTAGCCCATTTAGTCAATACTCGATTGGCAACGGTCGCTCAACGCTATGGTTTAGCGATGGGGGTGGGTTCTCAACGCATTGCACTCGAACAACCGGAATTAGCGCCGACCTTTGCAGTCCGTTCTCTGGCGCCAGATATTCTCCTGTTAGCGAATTTAGGGGCTGTACAGTTAAATTACGGCTGC
>NZ_JASJFG010000376.1:0-1367 GCF_030065375.1 Microcystis sp. M49636_WE2
AAATATTACTTCTTTATCGAGATTTTCTCTGGCAATTTTTAAGGCATCGCGAGGAGAATAAACCATGCGAATATCATCACCTTTTGCTCGTGCTTGCAGCAGACTCAAATGGGAACCGGGGACACGCATAGTATCGCCAAAAGTTGTCAGAATTACGTTCGGTTGTTGTGCGAGAAAAATGGCATCATCTAAACGACCTCGCGGCATCACACAAACGGGACATCCAGGACCATGAATTAATTCGATAGTTTCCGGAAGTATTGCCTCGATACCGTATCTAAAAATTGAGTGGGTATGACCTCCACAAACCTCCATAATTTTAGTAACTTTTTCCCGCTTTTCAGAGATTCTTATCGATAATTGTTCAATTTGTTGAATTAATCCTGCCGCTTTAACTGGATCACGAAATTCATCAACGTATTTCATAACAAGCTTTCTCTCTATAAGTGGTTGGACAAAAGTAAAGTTAATTGTGGAGCCGGTCGTCGGTTGTCAGTAATAATTGCCGTAATTTACATTTCTTAAGATAGACAACAGAATTAATTTATGGGTGACTACTTAAGAACATTAATTATGATTAAATTCTTCCTCTAATTCCGATAATTGTGTTAATAAATTTAGGGTTTCTTGAGCCTCATCTTCATCAATTCGATTCATTGCAAAACCCACATGAACTAATACCCAATCCCCTACACAAGTATTAGCAGGATGGTCTTCATCAACAATGCAAGTGATATTTACTTCTCTTTTTACACCCCCCACATCGACGAGAGCGAGATGATGGTTTTCATCAATAATTGCTGTAATTTGTCCTGGTATGCCTAAACACATAGTTTTTACCTTGAAAAATCTAGTTTTTGTTAATTATGGGCTGATTTTTTGGGTAGAGATTGCGGTAATATCAACTGAGAATCAGGTCATACTTCATCCCTCTAAGAAAGGCTATACAGTCAAAGGTTATCCTTTTTACTTTTTCCTTTCCTCTTTCCCCTTTTTACTCGGTCTTACCTGCCATTCTGGACTATTGCCCTCAAGAACAGCTTTTTTTCCCGTATCTTTTTTAAGATTTCCCCTGTCCCGGACCGTGGACAATATCCCAGCAAGGGTAAAACTTTTGTATTAGGGACTACATCGCTTTACTAAATTGTCCGTCAAAAGTTGATAGAGGAGCCTAGTCTCATAAAATAGCAAGCGACACAGCCCATCCTTACCCAATGCCTTAAAACTTGTTGACACTCCCCGCTCTAAAGAGACGGGGATTCTTGGTTCACAGAGATTACTTGCTTAGACAGAATTGCTTCTGAAAAAGTAGAGGTATTCTCTCCCCAAGCGTTTATTGGATCGAGCCCAAAGGTTCCGGTATGCCC
>NZ_JASJFG010000973.1:0-3412 GCF_030065375.1 Microcystis sp. M49636_WE2
AACCTGGACAACATTGCCTGTGGCGGGGTCAATTGTATAAAGGGGACGGTAAATTGTAAACTCATTATTCCAATTGGAGTTGCGGAAGTAGAGGCGGTCTCCTACCCGGGTAAATTGGTCAAGGTATCCGGCATCATCGTTTCTTAAATTAGGTACACTCAGTTGTACTGGTTGGCCAGTTGTGGGGTCAATTTTGTAAAACCGCTCTGTATTAAGACTATTAGTGGCGGTGAAATAGAGTGTGCCGTTAATATCAATTAGATTACGGGGGTTGGAACTTCCCGAACCGGTATTAATATCCAACAGAACAATGTTTCCAGTGGTCGGATCTACACGATAAAGTTCTATTCCGTTGGTTCCATTATTCGCGGTAAAATATACAGTACCACCACCAAAAATTAGATTAGTGGGATCAGAACCGGTACTGCCAGGTCGAATATCGCTGACTAATATTGGTAAATTATTAGCGGGATCAACTTTCCACAGTTCCCGACCCGCAGCGCTGTTGGATGCGGAAAAGTACAAAACGCCGTTAATATTAGTCAAATTTTGCGGAGAAGAACTACTGCTACCCGACACAATATCAATTAAAGCCGGATTGCCGGTGGCGTTATCAATGCGATAAAGTTCTGTCCCGTTGCTGCCATTGTTAGCGGTAAAGTAGAGCGTCCCGTTGACATTCGTCAAATTACTAGGACTGGAACTACTTAACCCTAAACGAATATCAATCAGAACTGGATTTCCGGTGGTGTTATCAATGCGATAAAGTTCTGTTCCGTTAGTGCCATTATTGGCCGTGAAATACAGTGTGCCATTGACATCTGTTAGGTTGCTGACGCTGGAAGTATTACTTCCGGGATAAATATCGAGTAGAGAAACAACGCCAGTAGCCGGATTGGCTCGCCACAGTTCGATGCCATTGACATCATCGTTAGCGGTGAAATAGAGGATGTCTCCGATTTTAATAAAGTTGCTGGGACTAGAACCCAAGGTTGTGGCATTAATGTCTTTAACTAAAGCTGTACCTTCTGGGGTGCCATCGGTTTGCCATAACTCTATCCCTTGGCTGTAATTATCAGCAGTGAAGTATAGTTTACCGTTGCTATAGGTTAAATTGCCGGGGTTAGAACCATTACTGCCGACATAAATATCCTTGAGGAACACTGGATTACCTGTTGTCGGCTCAACTTTCCAAAGTTCTCGACCATTAGCACTGTTAGAGGCAGTAAAATAAAGAACACCATTAGCATTGAGCAAGTTTTGGGGAGAAGAACTACTGCTACCCGACACAATATCAATTAAAGCCGGATTGCCGGTGGCGTTATCAATGCGATAAAGTTCTGTCCCGTTGCTGCCATTGTTAGCGGTAAAGTAGAGCGTCCCGTTGACATTGGTTAAATTACTCGGCCATGAATAACCGCTTCCTGAATTAATGTCAATCAGAACGGGATTTCCGGTGGTGTTATCAATGCGATAAAGTTCTGTTCCGTTGATGCCATTAAATGCCGTGAAATACAGTGTGCCATTGACATCTGTTAGGTTGCTGACGCTGGAAGTATTACTTCCGGGATAAATATCGAGTAGCGAGACAACACCAGTAGCCGGATTGGCTCGCCACAGTTCGATGCCATTGACATCATCGTTAGCGGTGAAATAGAGAATGTCTCCAATTTTAATAAAGTTGCTGGGATTAGAGCCAAAGCTAGTAGAGTTAATATCGGCGACAAGAGAGGGTTCGGTAGTGGTTGCTCTCTCAACTGCAATACTCACGCCACCAATACTAATTACCCCCGCATCATCCTCCGCTTTCATATAGGCCAAAGCCTCCTCAGACAGACTTTCTCCTAATACCAACGAGGCAAAAATTGCCCCCTCATCTCCCGGCGCATCTGTACTATTCAACAATCCATCCACATAATGGCCATATTCCTCCAACAGCAGGGCGACAATTGCCCCTAAATTGCCCTGATTCTGACTCAGAAACTCGTAAGATAGGTAAATTCGATTATTTACTATTGCATAAGCCCCATTTGCCCCATTAAGGTCATTTCCTGCAACAATTTCCATGATGGGAAAGCCAGTTAAATCGCCTGCTTGCCACTGGCTTTGTAATTCATCAGTATTAACTGCTGTGCCAAAGGCTACCTGTATTTTGTCGCCAAAGGCAGAATCATCGGCAAACTGTTGTAATTTGCCAGAAATTAACAGCGTTGCCTGTTGTAGCGCAGAAGTAATATCTGAATCGAGGGGTAACGCAGATTCTAGGGTTACGTTGGTTGTGAGGTTGTAAGGGGTATTAGGCATGGGATGAACTGGGGATAAAAAAGAGAATTAAACAGGATTCAGCGATATTTTGGTGGCAAAATCGATAAATTTGCACAACAATATCCCAAATATCCCAATGGACAACAAAGCCAATCGAGAGATTAGGAGAATAATTGGTTAGGGAATATCAAATTGATCTAAAAACTCATCCGCGAGTCTAGCCTAGGCTACCTAGCTATGTCAAGAAATTTTCAGTAACCTCACAAGAACTTTAAAAAAACTTAACCAAATTTAGAGCATATAGCTATTGGCTATCCCCTTATTACTTCTATATTCTGGGTTATAACTGTTGAGATTATCTGGGATGCCACCGGTAAGGCGATGTTTATATTGTTAAGTTGTGTTAATAGCTTAATTTGTATGGTTTTCATAGTCTAAAAACAATGGTTATCCTCTTGTGTGAATAGGAGGAAAATCTAAGCTGGTATCTCCAATTCAGTCGCTCATAACTAGACAAGAGAAACTGTAGCGATTAATAAGTGCCTAAGCAAAATTAATTACACATTTAAGCCGCTACTCTGTCACTAAACACAGAAAACGGGTTTCTTGAAGAAACCCGTTTTTTTGGGCGACAAACCAGAATTATTCAGGTTTGATTAACTGATTTAAGTAGGTAGGCGTTAAAAATTATCAGATTTCCCCGCCTATTGACACCCCCTTATTAAGGTAGGGCTATTTCAAGAGCGAACAGGTTACTATCTGACCTCTCATGCGCCCAACTGCCGTCATCTTGCTCAGGGAATTAGAGGACATTGGAAAATTGAAAATCGCTTACATTGGGTCAAGGATGTGATTCAAAACGAGGATCGTAGTCCGTTCTGTTAAACTTACTCAAATCTACTCATGAGCAAATTTGACGTTAACTTCCTGCTTCACTGTAGTAGTGTCGGCACTATCTACGACCCAAGCTGACACGGTGGAACTCACCGCCAAAGAAGCTAGATTCAGACTAGCGTTCAAGTCTCGACCGCAAACTACATGGCATTGCTCACACTCAAAAACTCTTTCAGTTAAAGATAGAGACTCTTTTTTGTACCCACAATTGGAACAGGTTTTACTGCTAGGAAACCACCTATCGGCTATGATT
>NZ_JASJFG010000134.1:0-2772 GCF_030065375.1 Microcystis sp. M49636_WE2
CCCCCCTTATCAAGGGGGGAGTAAGGGGGGATCAAACCCCCCTTAATAAGGGGGGAGTAAGGGGGGATCAAACCCCCCTTATTAAGGGGGGCAGGGGGGATCAAAACTAAAATCGATTGGTATTAGGTGAACTGGACTCAGAGCAGTTATCAAAAGTTGAAGATGTTTGGCTTTTTTGACTTGGGCTACTCTAGAACTATGAATTTCTGAAAATGCGATCGCTTAAGTTAAAATAGAGAGGTTCAGTTTCAGGGACGAAAAAGGTAAAATAAATTAAAAGCTTACAATCTTCTAACTCGCTGCTATGCCAGTCACTCGCCAAGCTCTTAAGCAAGACCTTGACCAACTAACTAATGATCAACTTCAGCAAGTTGCTGACTTCATTGCCTTTCTCAAGTTCCAAGATAAACGCCGCCGGATCATTCTCGATCCTAGTCAACTTGTTTCCCTTGCGACTGATTTCGCCGAGGAAGACCGTATCTTTGCCGAAGCTGGAATGGATGATTATGCAGTGATGCTTGCTCAGGAAGATCATCAATGACTGAACAGCTTAAACGTGGGGAAGTTTGGTTAGCAAACCTCAATCCTGCTCAAGGTTCTGAGCAGGCAGGTATTCGTCCTATAATTATTTTCCAAAATGATATTGTTTCTCAATTTTCCACAACAACCATTGCTATTCCCCTAACGACAAACCAACGCCGTGCTTCATTACCAATCTGTATGTTGATTAGACAGGGAGATGGCGGGTTATCGCAGGATTCAGTCGCACTTTGTTTTCAAATTAGAGTGTTAGATAAGACCCGTTTAATTCAGCGGTTAGGACTACTTAGGACTGAAACAATAGCTCAACTAGAAGATGTTGTGTTGATAACATTAGGATACCAACTATAAGGATAGTACGATCACCGCTCTTGTCGGGTGCAAAAACCCGCAGGTAACGCATCAATAATATCTTTGAGGCTCATCCCAATAATTTTCTCTAGCTTGGGGAATTTCTATGAAGAGCCGGTAGGCGTTAGGCTGTATTTGTTTTGACATCAACGCCCCGTATTTTTCTCGGTAAAACCCCACACCCCACACCCCACACCCCATGAAAAACTTTTTGGGCAAACCCTAATTATTGCCCCCTGAATAGCTATCATTGCTTCTTGCGAGCAGCGAATCATTAATAATTTCTTTCTAAACGGCAAAACCGATAAAAAATTTCTATCAAAAAACTGGCAAAAATTGGCAAGACGAAAAATGCTGATCAGCTTGGAACAACTGAGATAGAGCATCGTCAATCTGGACATTCAAAATGTCACCAACTTGCCGTGATCCCGGTGCTAATGGTCAGAGGGAGACTTGCATGATTTCAAAATCTAAGTTAATCTCTCCTAAAAGTCACCTTTAGGTATTTTGACTAAAAAGTAAAGTTGTCTAACTTCTACTCTAGCCTCAAGGCTAATGCTGAAAGCTAGACCCATCGGCTTAATCGACTGGCTCTAGCTAACTCTTTACACCACAGGAGGTCTGTTTGAAAGAGACTTTTATCCACCACCCCATCACATCCGCTACCCCAGAAAAGAATTGCACCGCTGAGTCTAACCGAGTCCGTTACTCAGTTGCTCTGCTGGGATTAGCACTCTCTCTGGGAGTACCTAGCATTCTCAACTCCACCTCAGAATCAGCCCAGGCCGCCAATTCTGTACCCTTAGAATGGGAAGTGATCGACCTGTCCCAAAAAGCCAAAGCTGCGGGTAAAGAACTCAAAGAACCGCAGATAATCCCATCCCAAGCACTGGCCACCGTCAAATTCATCGCCACATCAGTAGTGGAGCATCAGGTAAAACCGGGAGAATCCCTGTGGAGTTTAGCCGACAGCTATCAAACCACCCCCACAGCGATCGCTAACAGCAATAATCTCTCCCCCCATTCCGATTTGATTATCGGACAAACTTTAAAAATACCCACTCCTGAGCAGTTGCCCTCGGCAGCCCCGGCAGCAACTCCTGAGCAGTTGGATAGTTCCTCTGCTAGTCTCCGTCAAACCCGTCAACGTCTCCAAGAAAGTTTGGCCGCCTTACGGACCGAGGAAACCCCCCATCAGTCCCATTCTGGGGAAACAGTAATCGTTACTGAAACTACCGCTCTCGTTCCCGATAATTCGCCAACTAGCGTCGAGATTCCCGTTATCGCTCCCGAAGAATCCCCCCAACCAACTAGCCAGGTGATCCCGATTCCCGTTCCCACCCCTGAAAGCGATCGCCCGATAGCCACAATTCCCCTTAATCCTCCCTTGACAAGCAGACCGGAAATTCCCAGCTTTGCCCTACGAAATCCGGCTCCTGTGACTGAAATTCCCGCCGTTCCCAATCCTAGGGTCATAGTTCCCCCAGAAAACCAAGTTTATCGGGTTCGGCCCGGGGATACCTTAAACACGATCGCTCGCGCTC
Organism: Microcystis sp. M49636_WE2; assembly: GCF_030065375.1. Lineage (NCBI taxonomy): Bacteria > Bacillati > Cyanobacteriota > Cyanophyceae > Chroococcales > Microcystaceae > Microcystis > Microcystis sp. M49636_WE2. The sequence continues at coordinate 2,436 of NZ_JASJFG010000134.1, forward strand.
TCGGCATTACCCCCGCCGAATTAGCTAGGGAAAACGGCATTGACAACCCCAACCGGATTAAAGTTAATCAAACCCTAGTGGTTCCCGACCGCTCTGCCACCGCTAGAGTTAATCAAAATCTTACTCCCTTGGTCGGCGATCGCCCTAGGTTGTCCTTTAACCCCAGTAATCGACAAAATCCGCCCGCGGAAACTGTCACCACGGAGACGGAAGAATTCCCCGAAAATATCACCGGCAGCTATCGGGAAAGATTGCGCCAAGAGGTGGCTAATCTGCGGGAAACTAACCTTTCGGAAACCCAGAAAAGTATCGCTATTCCCGTCGATAATCCCGCAGA
>NZ_JASJFG010000180.1:0-5360 GCF_030065375.1 Microcystis sp. M49636_WE2
CAGTATGGATACGGGAGAATTACGGGTGATTATCGGTCCCAATGGTGCGGGAAAAACCACTTTTTTAGATGTGATTACGGGGAAAGTGCAACCCACCATCGGACGGGTATTATTTAAAGGTCGAGATCTCCGCAAAATTCCCGAATATGCGATCGCTCGTTTAGGTATTGGTCGCAAATTCCAAACTCCCAGGGTATATTTAAATCTAACTGTCCGAGAAAATCTCGATTTAGTTAGCAACCGTAATAAAAATGTTTTCTCGACTCTTTTCGGTCGTCCTCCCCTAGAAGATAGCAGACAAGTTATTGGTTTATTGGAAATTATCGGGTTAACTGCTAAAGCTGATTTATCCGCTTCTTTACTTTCCCACGGGGAAAAACAACGCTTAGAAATAGGACAATTAGTAGCCCAGTCACCAGATTTACTGCTAGTAGATGAACCCGTGGCAGGATTAACCGATGAAGAAACGGAAAACGTGGGTAATTTGTTATTAAATTTAGCGGAAAGTCATTCGATTATTGTCATTGAACATGATATGGAATTTGTCCGTCAAATTGCCCGCAAAGTCACGGTTTTACACCAAGGAACTGTTCTCTGTGAGGGGAATATGGAGCAAATTCAAAATGATCCGAAAGTTATTGAAGTTTATCTAGGTTCCTCGGAAGAATAAAAAGTTAAAGGATTAAAATTAGTTAAAAAGGGTTGACAATGTTACACATATCTGATCTCAATGTTTACTACGGAGAAAGTCATATTTTAAGAGATGTTGATCTTAACATTAATGCGGGAGAAATGGTCTGTTTAATCGGACGTAATGGCGTGGGTAAAACTACCCTATTAAAAACCTTGATGGGGATTCTCAAACCGCGAGCGGGAGCAATTAATTATGAGCAACAAAACCTGATTAATAAAACCTCAGATCAAAGAGCCAGATTAGGACTGGGTTATGTGCCGCAGGGTAGGGATATTATTCCCCGTTTAACGGTAAAAGAGAATTTAATTCTCGGTTTGGAAGCTTTACCCACAAGGAGAAAAAATGCCACAATTCCCGAAGAAATCTTTGATTTATTTCCCGTTTTAAAAACCATGTTATCGCGGATGGGAGGAGATTTAAGCGGTGGACAACAACAGCAATTAGCCATCGCTCGCGCCTTAGTGGGGGAACCAAAATTATTAATTTTAGATGAACCCACGGAGGGAATTCAACCGTCAATTATCCTCGAAATTGAAGCGGCAGTGCGGCGTATTGTTGCCAGCAAAGGAATCGCCGTTTTATTAGTAGAACAACACCTGCATTTTGTCCGCCAAGCTGATCGATATTACGCCATGCAGAAAGGGGGAATTGTTGCTTCCGGTTTCACAAGTGAATTAAGTCAAGAAGTCATTCAGCGATTTTTGGCGGTTTAAACTTAACTTTTTCCTTGATATATGACTCAAATAGTCGTAATTGGTGGCGGGGCAGCGGGATTTTTTGGCGCAATTAAAGCGGCAGAATTTAACCCAAAAGCTGGCGTTACTATCCTAGAAGCGGCAAAAGAACCTCTGGCGAAAGTGCGGATTTCGGGAGGGGGACGCTGTAATGTCACCCATCATTGTTTTGACGTTTCCCAATTGGTTAATTATTATCCTCGCGGTGGCAAAGCACTACGGGGAGCTTTTAGTCGTTTTCAACCCCAAGATACTATTAAATGGTTTGAATTGCGGGGGGTAAAACTAAAAACAGAAGCGGATGGACGAATGTTTCCCAGCACCGATAATTCTGAAACTATTGTTAATTGTCTGCGGGAAAGTGCGACTTTTGCTGGGGTTAATTTAAGGCTAAATTCCCCAGTTAAATCGGTTAAAAAACAGGAAGAAAGTTTTTTAATTGAATTAAAAAGAGATGAGCAAATTAGGGCAGATAAGCTTTTAATTGCTACGGGAAGTAGTCCTTTTGGTTATCGCACCGCTCAAGATTTAGGTCATTCTCTAGTCTCTCCTGTCCCTTCTTTATTTACCTTTCAAATTGCCGATCCTCGTCTGAAAGATTTGTTAGGGGTTACTGTGGATAAAGTGCGAGTTCGTCTTGGGGGAAGTAAATTAGAACAAATCGGACCTTTGTTAATTACCCATTGGGGAGTCAGTGGACCTGCTATCCTAAAACTCTCTGCTTGGGGAGCGCGGGTACTTCACGAGCATCATTACCGAATGCCTTTAATCATTAATTGGTTGGGGGATTATCATCCTGAAAAATTGCGAGAAATTATCTTACAAACTAAAAGTGAATATCCCAAAAGAAAACTTTTTAATTATTGTCCCTTTGAGCAGTTACCTAAGCGTCTTTGGCAGAGTTTATTAAGTTACTTGACTGTTAACGCGGAAACTCCCTGGGCCGAATTATCTAAAAATACTCTCAATCGATTAATGACTGAATTACAGCAAGGGGAATATCAAATCAAAGGAAAAGGGGTGTTTAAGGAGGAATTTGTCACCTCTGGGGGAGTGAATCTTCAGGAAGTGGATTTTAAAACTATGGAAAGTAAAATCTGTCCGGGGTTATATTTTGCCGGGGAGGTATTAGATATCGATGCAGTCACGGGGGGATTTAATTTTCAAAGCGCTTGGACCACTGGTTATCTCGCCGGACAAGCTATGGGCAATAGAAGGGTGTAGGAAGTACCGGAGCCTGGAGCCTGGAGAATAAATAAAAATAATCTCCTGACTCCTGAATACTGACTCCTGAATACTCAATACTGAATACTGAATACTGAATACTGCCTTCGTTAAAACCGATTCCTTGATGCTGTTATTCCCAAATTGGACCGGCTGCAATTATTTCTTGGGAGGCAGTGGTAAATTGACGGAAATTTTCCACGAAACGATGGGCCAATTCTCGCGCCTGTAGGTCGTAGGATTCGCCATCTTGCCATGCTTGTCGCGGGTCGAGGATTTTTTTGGGAACTCCTGGGACAATTTCGGGGACGAGAACTTGAAAGATGGGATGAGGATGGAAAACTACTTCCTCTAAATCGCCATTTAAAGCGGCGGAAACCATAGCGCGGGTGTGTTTGATCGAAATGCGATCGCCGACTCCGTAGGGACCGCCGGACCAACCGGTATTAATCAGATAAACCGAGGTTTCGGGGTGTTGTTCTAAACGTTGCCCTAACATTTGGGCATAGACGAGGGGGGACAGAGGGAAGAAACATTGACCGAAACAACTGGAAAAAGTCACCTGTGGGGCGGTGATTCCCCGTTCCGTTCCCGCTAATTTGCTAGTATAACCGGAGAGGAAATGATACATCGCCTGGTTCGTGGTTAATTTGGCGATTGGTGGCAGTACCCCAAAAGCATCGGCAGTTAAGAAGATAATAGTTTTTGGGTGGGTTCCCATGCCAGATACGGCACAATTAGGGATATAACGCAGGGGATAGGCGGCGCGGGTGTTTTCGGTCAAACGTCCATCATCGTAGTCGGGAAGGCGATTATCGGGGGAAAGGATCACGTTTTCGAGAATAGTGCCAAATTGAATCGCTGCCCAGATTTGGGGTTCGTATTCGGCACTTAAACGGATGGTTTTAGCATAACAACCGCCTTCAAAGTTAAAAATGCCGTCTTCTGACCAACCGTGTTCATCATCACCGATGAGGCTGCGTTTAGGATCGGCGGAAAGGGTGGTTTTACCCGTACCGGAGAGACCGAAAAAGAGGGCCGTATGACCGTGTTTATCCATGTTAGCGGCACCGTGCATCGGTAAAACCCCTTGTTTGGTCATCAGGTAGTTCATCATCGAGAAGACGGATTTTTTGATTTCGCCAGCGTAGCGAGTGCCACCGATGAGAACGATTTTTTTTGCCAGGTTGAGGACGATAAAGGCTTCGCTGTTCAGGTCGTCATCCTCGGGATCTCCCTGTAACCCCGGCAGGGCAATCACGGTAAAATCAGTTTGATGGGCAGCTAGTTCGATCGCACTGGGCCGGAGGAATAACTGATGGGCAAAGAGGTTATGATAGGCGATTTCGGTGACAACGCGCACGCCAAAGCGATAATTAGGATCGGACCCGACGTAACCATCGAAGATATATAGGTCTTTTCCCTGTACATAGGCGAGGACTTTTCGGTATAACTGCTGGAATTTTTCCTCGCTAATCGGGGCATTATGCTGATTCCAGTCGATTTCCTTTTCGCTATTGGCTTCTTTGACAATGAATTTATCTTTGGGGGAACGACCGGTATATTTACCCGTTTCCACCACTAAAGCCCCATTATCGGCTAAAACGCCCTCATGACGTTCGATCGCCTGTTCGACTAATTGCGGTACGGAAAGATTGCGATAAACGCGACCGAGATTTTTCATGCCTAGGTTTTCGAGGCCGTAGGTGGGATGAAATTGATTTTCTAATTCGTAGTGGAAATTGACGTTCTCCACGCGATCGGGCAGGGGACAAGAGATACTATCATTGGTCAGCGTGTGTAGAGTCGGCATAACCCCAATTCTCCTGATAATTTAGTTGTCGGTTTAGAGGTAAGTTCTAGGTCTCTGATTAGTGCAGTTATAGAAACTAGAAAAACTTCGTTATCTGTCCTTTTCACTCCCAGACACCTAAGAAGCTATATTGATTAGTTTATTTGACGATATTTGCCTGATTAGTCTGGTCTTTCGCCGTCGGTAAAGCCAACTTTAGAGCGGTAATTCAGGATTATTTGCCTATTTACCCTTCATCTTCCAGCCAGGGTTTTTACCTTTTCCCTCTTGCCGATCTAACTGCTTTTTCTAGCTATTTTTAGTCTAGCTGTACAATAGGATACAGACGATGTTTTTTTTACAAAAATTAACAGCTAAACAACATTGGTCAGCTAATCTAGCAGTTATCTTAATGGTGGGGTAGGAAGTCTCTGGTTTTGGGCAACGTCAGAACAATAGCTGGTTGTCTAGAGATGATGACAATGATCCTAAACGTGGTCAAATCGATTTCGCCGCTAATAAAAAAAAGTCGATTGACACGGGAACCAGTTAGCGGCCAAAATTGACTCTATTAGCCGTTGGCAAGCTCTAGAATTGATTGTGTAAGTAGTCGGACATAAATTCTGTTGTCTATCTTAAGAAATGTAAATTGCCGCAATTCTTACTGACGACCGACTCCTGACGACCGACTCCTTACCCCACAGTTAACTTTACTTTTGTCCAACTACTTAACAGGTTAATTAAGTCTAGCTCGATCTCGAAAAAAAACAACTAATATTGACATCCTCGCCGCCGTAAAACGGACGGTGATTCCCAAACCTCACGATTTAGGTTTCTGCTTCTTTCCCGAAGGATTTTTCGCACCTGCCTTAACAGATTTACTCTGTTCTGGTCTTATGGTCGCTCTACAGACTGA
>NZ_JASJFG010000256.1:0-1729 GCF_030065375.1 Microcystis sp. M49636_WE2
AAAACAAAAAACCACCCGTGGATCTGGTGTTCTGTAGTCATGCCCACAGCGATCACATCCGTGGGTTAATGGCTCTCCATCAGACCTATCCCCAATTGCCAGTTTATGCCAGTGAGGTGACAGTACAACTGCTGCCCCTACAATGGCCCGATTCTGCCGAGGAAATCGGCAGTTTCTGTCAGGGTTGGCCATGGCGATCGCCGATCGCTCTCTTTGATGATCTCACCGTCGAGATTTTTCCGGCCGGCCACCTACCCGGGGCCGCCGTGGTTCTCTTCACCTACAAAACCCCCAAACGCACCTATAAGGTCCTCTATACCGGCGATTTTTCCCTGTCTAATTTTCAACTGGTGGAAGGATTATCGATCGATCTGCTGCGGGGAATATCCCCCGATGTGCTGATTATTGAAGGCAGTTACGGCACAGAACGCCATCCCCACCGACGACAGCAGGAAAAACAGTTGATGAATCGCATCTATCATGCGATCGCTGAGGGGCAAAATGTCTTACTACCCGTCCCCGCTTTGGGATTGGGTCAAGAAATTTTAAAATTACTGCGGTCGCACCACCAATTCACGGGCCGCGACATTGATATCTGGGTTGGGGGCAAGATCGCTAAAGCTTGCGATGCCTACCTAGAAATCTTACCACAATTTCCCGCATCTGTCCAGAATTTTGCCAAACATCAGCCCTTATTTTGGGATGAGCGCATCTGTCCCCGGTTGCGAAGGTTGCCAGAAAAACCGACACCTCTAGGGGGAACCACTCCGATAATTTTACTAATCGATCGCCTAGAGGAGGTGAGTAAATATCTGCAAGGGGATAAACCTTGGTTAATGTTAGCTCCCCAACACCTGCACGATATCAACCTGGAGAATCCCCGATTAAAAGCGGCACAGCGTTCGGGATTAATTAGCCAAGAAACCTATCTACTGGCCGAACATAGCGATAGTCGCAACACCACCCAACTGATCCATAACCTGCGACCACAGCATATCATGTTCGTCCATGGCTCGCCCCTATATCTAGCGGATTTGACCAGTTTAGAAGAATTACAAAGCCGTTATCAACTCCATTCTCCGGCCGTGGGAACCCTGGTAGAATTGCCTATTGGCGATCGCTTTATGCAACCGACACCCCCGGCCCCCAGTCACTATGAGGGAGAATTAAATGAATCGGATTCGATCATCACTATCACCTTACCAGAGTCGATCACCCGGGATCCCCGGTGGAGTAATTTCGCCGATACGGGACTGGTGGAAGCTCGCTGGCAAGGGGAAGAATTATTATTGCGGGGAGTCTCCCAACGGGAATTATTAAGCGAGAGTCCTAATCGCATCACCAAAGCTTTAGAGGAGATGGATTGCTGTCGTGTCTGTGTCCACTACAAAAGTCAGCGCTGTTGGAATCCCGCTTCTCCCCTCTACGGTTTTAAAGTGGTTGCCGAAGGCTATTGTCCCGTTTTTGAGGCCAATATATGATTAGGGTCTGCCTCCATACAGAAATACTAAAAAATTAAATTTTAACTCAGGCTCTGTAAGACTTTTAGCCATAGCTAGTATATTCCTAGGGGGAAGTTCAGAAATAAAAGCATGAAAACTGACACGATTTTTTATCAACTCTTTCAATCATTCCCCTCTATCTTCTTTGAATTAATTCAACTCCCTATCAGCGAAGCCAATAACTACCGCTTTGACTCAGTGGAAGTCAAACAACTTTCCTTTCGTCT
>NZ_JASJFG010000160.1:0-5708 GCF_030065375.1 Microcystis sp. M49636_WE2
GATTGGCATCCTGACAAGTTCGGCAATTTATGCCAGTCTGCAAGGACTAGAAACAAACGATCACAATGTCGGGTTAGCTTTGGGAATAGGAAGCCTTGGCGGAATCGGTATCTACTCTACCTTTGGGGGTGTGGGAGTCGCGGTTAAAGGTACAGCTTTCGGTGTTGGTGCTGGTTCCATGGCGATCGCTGGTGGGATAGTCGGGTTAGGAGTCTACGGACTGATGAAAATGTTATCTCCCACCTACTCCGACAATAATTTTTATGGCAATCTAGAATTTTTTGATCGCATTACTAGAGAGTACGAAGAAGCTTTATTTTGGCAAGAAGTTACGGGGAAATATAAAAATCTAGAGGCAGAACTACAGGGACTTTTAGAAGAAGTATCTGTTCAGGAAAATCAACAGTTATATTCTACAGAAATTACTATTCCAGAGCGTTTATCTTGGCAGTGTTTCCAAACTCTTAAAGGTCATCAGGAAAATATTGGGGCGATCGATGTTAGTCCTGATGGTAAAATTATCGCTAGTGCGGGAGAAGATCAAACCATAAAACTTTGGCAGCGAGAAACGGGTAAATTAATTTATTCCTTTGTGGGAGTTAATGAACCGCTCCAAACTCTGGCGATAAGTCCTAACGGTAAATCGATTATTGCTGGTGGATTAGATGGCAGAATTAGTCAGTGGCAATTAGAAACTAAGCAGTATAAAAGTAGTTTTTTCGCTCGTGTAAATGCTCCCCATAGCCATGATGGTGTCATTTTACAATTAGCTTTTGCTGCCAATGAAAGATTTATTGTTAGTGCTAGTAACGACAAAACTCTGCGAATCTGGGGTTATCATACAGGAGAATTAAAGCGAACTTTAATCGGTCATGAGGAGGCAGTTAATACCTGTGCTATTAGTCCCGATAGCCAAATTATTGCTAGTGGTAGTGATGATAAAACTATTAAATTATGGCGATTTGATCATAGTTATGCTTATCAAACTTTTATCGGTGACAGGGCAGCCGTTAACAGTTTAGCTTTTAGTAATGATGGTCAATATCTAATTAGTGGCGGTAGTGATAAAACGATTAAAATCTGGGATATAAAGACAGGAGAAATTATTAAAAGTTGGCAGGCACACGAGCAGGCAATTATTAGTATTGCTATTAATCCTCATCGCCATTTAATTGCTAGTGCTTCCCGAACAGAAATTAAAATTTGGCAAGGACAAACAGGAGAATTAATTAAAGTTTTACGGGGAACTGCTCCCTTAAAATTTAGTCCTGACGGTCAATTTTTAATTACAGGTAGTTATGGAGGTAAGGTAAAAATATGGTCAGAAATGTTAGGAGAATTAGAAATATTGCCCTCCGATTCCGAGGATTGGTGGGAGGTTTTAGAAATTTCTAAGAATGCCAGTTTTTCAGAAGTTAAACAAAGATATTATCAGCTTGCTCGTCAGTATCACCCCGATCACAATTCCTCCGCCATGGCGATTAAAATTATGCAAAAAATTAATCGAGCTTACGAGCGGTTTTTATTTTCTATCTCCCAACAGTAAAATTGTGAGCCTAGGGTCAAGTATTTAGCTATCTTTCGATTCTCCCTTAATCCCCCCTTGATCCCCCCTTGATAAGGGGGGTGCCGATCCCCCCTTGATCCCCCCTTGATCCCCCCTTGATCCCCCCTTGATAAGGGGGGTGTCGATCCCCCCTGCCCCCCTTGATAAGGGGGGTGTCGATCCCCCCTGCCCCCCTTGATAAGGGGGGTGTCGATCCCCCCTGCCCCCCTTAATAAGGGGGGTGTCGATTCCCCCTTAATTTCCCCTTGATAAGGGGGGTGTCGATTCCCCCTTGATCCCCCCTTGATAAGGGGGGTGTCGATCCCCCCTTGATCCCCCCTTGATAAGGGGGGTGTCGATCCCCCCTTAATCCCCCCTTGATAAGGGGGGTGCCGATCCCCCCTTGATCCCCCCTTGATAAGGGGGGTATCTGATAATTTTTAACGACTACCTACTTATCTCACCATTAAGATAAATGCTATAATTATTCAATTCAAGAGCCAAAAGTAAAACCAGAAATATAGAGAGCTTAGTAACAAGCTCTCTATAAAGTTTAGGTATTCTACCACTTATCTTCCAGACTAGGATCTGTTAGCAGTATTCAAGCTACCCACTTGAATATTCAGATTAATTTTTTGTCCTTCCCGGCTAATTTCTACGGGTAAATTATCGCCGATTTGAGTATTATCAACAATTTCCTGAACCGCATTGGGATCGGTGACATTCTTACCACCTACAGACTTTAACACATCACCCGATCGCAATCCTGCTGCTGCGGCAGGAGAATCTCTCATCACCCGCACTAACAAGACACCAGAATCATCGGGGATAGTCCAATTATCAGCCATGGGACTATCGGCTAATTGTTCTTTTACCTCTGGGGTTAACTGTACCATTTGAACACCGAGATAGGGATGTTCCACCTTACCCGTGGCGATTAATTGTTCGGCGATTCTTTGGGCAGTTTTAATCGGAATAGCAAAACCTAAACCCTGGGCATTTTGAATGATAGCGGTGTTAACTCCGATAACTTCTCCCCGAGCATTTAACAAAGGTCCGCCGGAATTTCCGGGGTTAATTGCCGCATCGGTTTGCAGGAAATCCACCCGTTTATCACTAGCACCAATTTGGGAGCCATTGCGTTCCTTGGCGCTAATAATCCCCGTGGTGACAGTGTTATCTAATCCCAAAGGATTACCGATAGCGATCGCCCATTCTCCCACCTGTAAACTATCAGAATTACCTAATTTAACCGTGGGTAAATTGCTCGTTTCCACCTGTACCACTGCCACATCAGTTAAAGGATCACTACCTAAAACTTTACCATCAATAGTGCGACCATCTTTGAGGGTGACAGTCACCTTATCTGCTCCCTCGACAACGTGAGCATTGGTGATAATTTTACCGTCATTACTGATAATAAACCCGGAACCTGTACCCCTTTGAACTTGTCTTTCTCCTCGCTCTGGTATTTGGGAACCGAAGAAGCGACGGAAAACAGGATCGTTAGCAAATTCCGAAAAATCACCGCCGCCATTGACTTCCCTAGAAGCATTAATTCTTACCACCGCCGGCCCCACTTCTTGCACCACAGAAGCAACAAAATTGGTGGGAATAACTAGGGTTGAGGGAGCGGCTGCGGCTGCTGTGGAGGGGCGAGGATTATTGGTAGCGGTGGCAATATTTTGGGCTAATTCTAGAGGATTTTGACTGTAGGCGTAGGTGGCCCCGATACCTAACCCGGCACCCAAAACCAGTAAGGAGGAATAGGCAAAAAGTTTTTTCATTGCAGAAGATTTGGAGCGTTTGGGATTGCCTTCGTTGAGCGGGGAAATATTATCGTTAAAAATATTGCGAGTCATAGTTTTTATTGTTTAACCATTTTGAGAAGGGAATAAAAGTCAGTCCTAATAATCGTGGGTGTGAGAGGAGTGTTTTGGAAAACGGCTTGGGACTGACTATCTCTAATCTAGGCGGGGGATATGAACTTACTGTGACGCAGACATGAACTTTTGATTACAAGCTCATTGTTTTATAGTTTTTGACAGCTATAAGCATTAATACGCATGGCACAAGTGAGATGCTCCTCAGCAGAATAGACTCACTACTATGGCGCAATTTAGTTTTTGGGTTGCATTAATTAACCTAATCTAGGGAAGATAACAATAGAAAAAAAGGAATTATGAGGATAGTTTTATGTTTTGTTAGCCTTTGGAATGCAGGAGAAAAGCCAATAACCAACCGCTTGCTAAACCGCTTAGATTTGTAACCGCAAGAATCAGAAAAATAGCGAAGGAGCTAAAGTTTTTCTTGTCTAACTCAAATGCAGTACCAAACTGAGTAGATACTATTACCATGCTCCCTATTCCAGTTACTACTCCCCCAAGAACATTCCCTGACATAAGACTGAAAGTAATACCACCTATCAATCCAGGAAAAACAAAAAACAAGACAGTTGCAAACTGATTTGTTTTTTCCCAGTATCGATAGAACAATAAGAACCATAACCCAACCACTGCCGCAACCCCAGCCAGAACCCCAGCCACAACCCCAGCCGCAGCCCAAAACCCAGCCACAGCAGCCACAACCCAAGCCACAGCCCCAGCCCACACAGGCCAAAACCCAGCCACAGCCCCAGTCACAGCCCAAGGCACAGCCGCAACCCCAGCCACAGCCCAAACTTGCCATCGTGCTGAACTGACAGCTAAAGTGTAACCAATTACACCATAAACAAGAAACACACCGAAAACAACAAGAAACACACCGATTAACCAACCCCGGGGAAGAGCTTTGAGTTTTTTCTGAAGAGAATTTTCAGAAGGTTTTGGGTTAACAGGGGCTGTTGTTTCAGCCACTTTTGGCTCTTTCCTTGGCTGTGGGGGATTAACTATTTCTTGACGATATTTTTTTTCTACAGGAGGCGGTGGTAATTCCAATTGTTGAAGCCAATCGGACATAGACTGAGGGCGGTTTTCTTTTTCCAAAGCCATCCCCAGAGTAATGGCTTTGTTAAGATGATCACTTAAATTAGGATTAATTTCTTTCGGTGATGTTAAGGGACGATTATCTAAACGGCGTTCCATTGAAGGAGTCGGTTTTTGCCCAGTTACCGCATAATAAAAACTGGCGGCTAGGGCATAAATATCCACGCTCGGCTGACGATTGGCTTTGCTACCTTGATAAACTTGTTCATAGGGGGCAAAACTGGGATTTGCGGCATAATCCGTCGAACTACCAGCCGGAATAATCTCTTTAGCAATGCCAAAATCAATCAAGATAGCATTCCCATTGGGTTGAATCATAATATTGCCAGGGTGAGCATCTCGGTGTACGATTCCTGCTTGATGAACTGCCTCTAATGCGCTGCCAATTTGCCGAATATATTTTAAACATTCCGCTTCCGATAATTTTCCTTGAGTTTTCACCCTTTCCATCAAAGTTTGACCCTGAATAAAATCCATCACCAAACAGGGAACTTGACCTTCAGTAAAAAAATCGGAAATACGGACGATATGGGCATGGGGAGTCTGGGAAAATTTGGCTAACTTGCGCCCTTCCGCCTCAAATTGTCTAACATAATCCTCGTATTCCGTATCTCTTTTTTGCAAAATATCAGGAGTTTTGATCACCACTTCCAGGGTGAGTTGGCGATGACGTGCTTTATAGGTCAGGCCAAAACCTCCCCGTCCCAAGACCTCAAGGATCTCGTACTTGCCATTGTGGAGGAGTTGTCCCGCTTGCCAAACCATAGAATTTTGCAATAGTTGTTTTTATCATACCAAAAAATCTGCTTTTGTCTCAAAATTGGCTTATGTTTTGGTATTTGAGTTTGTAGGGGCGAAGCATTCGGATAAAAAATTTACGGTTTCAGCGATAGGTTATTGCCCGAATGCTTCGCCCTTACGGGAGTTTGGTGGTGCTTAAGTTTACACCAATGGCACGTCTTGCATCCCATTGTGGTTAGTGAGTTTATCGAACTGCAATCGCCCTTGATCCCCCCTTGATACCCCCTTGATACCCCCTTGATACCCCCTTGATACCCCCTTGATCCCCCCTTGATCCCCCCTTGATAAGGGGGGTTTGATCCCCCCTTGATCCCCCCTTGATAAGGGGGGTTTGATCCCCCCTTGATCCCCCCTTGATAAGGGGGGTTTGATCCCCC
>NZ_JASJFG010000548.1:0-1016 GCF_030065375.1 Microcystis sp. M49636_WE2
CAAATTAGCGATCGAAGGTTCCCAATCCCTAGATTTAAATCAATTTAATTATATCCTACTCGATCGCCGTCATCCCGGTTGGTCTAGTTCACCAGAACTAATTGATGATCACTTAAATAAACTGAATCAAAATGAGAACTTTCGGTTAATCGTTAATCAGGATGATGTGTTTTTATATCGGGCCTTGACAACCCCTCAAGGAACAAAATAATTTTTCGTTCCACCAATTCCAATAAATTTTCTTTATCGATGGGAAACCAGACAATACCAGCATCGGCACGAAACCAAGTGCGCTGACGTTTGGCAAATTGACGGGTATGGAGGATAATTAAATCGATCGCCTGTTCTAAAGAAATTTCCCCGAGCAGATATTGCTTAATCTCTGCATAACCCAAAGTCTGCAAAAGTGGCAAATCCCAACCGTATTTATCCCCCAAATTCTGCACCTCTGCTACTAATCCTTTTGCAATCATTTGATGAGTACGAACAGTGATCCGCTTGTCTAAACTTTCTGGGGAACAGTCTAAACCAATTTGTAAAATTGGATAAGTGGGAGGGTTTTCTCCCTGCTGACTAGAGATAGGTTTTCCTGTCAGATAAAAAACCTCTAAAGCGCGTAAAGTCCTTACCTGATCATGGGGATGAATTTTTTTAGCAGCCTCCTCATCTACCTGCATCAGAATTTGATAAAGATAGGATTGTCCTAAAGCTTGTAATTGCCGTCTTAAATCCGGTTGAGGGGAAACCCTCGGTATTTTTAAACCTTTGACAATGGACTTGATATAAAGTCCCGTACCACCGACCAAAAACAGAGGAGAATAGTGGAGAGTGGTGATTAAATCCTCAGCCTGTTCTTGGTACTGTGCTAGGGTGAAATTATCTTGAGGATCACAAATATCAATTAGATAATGGGGAATCCGCTGACATTCTTCTAAGCTAGGTTTAGCAGTACCAATATTAAATTCTCGATAGATTTGTCGGGAATCGGCACTGAGAATTACTGAATTAAACTTTTC
>NZ_JASJFG010000779.1:0-1475 GCF_030065375.1 Microcystis sp. M49636_WE2
GAACGGATTTTAGAGGGATTAGATGCGATTATTTTATGGGTGGAGGAATTAGTTATTAAAATTTGGCGTTGGTTGCGGTACAATCGACGCATTTCTAAATTACTCAAACGCAAACGCTAAATCGATCGGTTTTGGGTATAGTCGATCGGTTAGTCTTTCTGTTGTGAGAAACTTGAGACTATAATTCATCGACAAAAATAAGCTAAACTAACGGCAAAGATAATAAGTTTTGATTTTTTTCCTTGGCATTACTTATGGACGGTATCTGTACCCTAGCCAATGATCGGGTTTACGATCAATTAGTCGCCCTACTCAACAGCATCGAGGTCAATGGAGGAAAAGATATTCCTGTTTGTGTCTATCCCTACGATGACAACACCGAACGGATCAGAGCGGAAATTGCTCAACGTCCTAACGTACAGTTGTTTGATAATCAGGAAATTATCGAACGCTGGGAAAATTTCGCCAAGTCGATTTGGGATAGCCACCCGCAAGCCCGCGAACGTTGGTTGAAATCGGGTTGCACTGACCGATATTATCGTATGGGAATGCACCACCGTTTTATTGCTTTTGATAGTCCCTTTGATCGTTTTATCTACATGGATGGGGACACCTTGCTACTCGATGCCGTTGATAAAATCTTCGCTATCCTAGATAGGCACGATTGTGTTGTTTATGACTTTCAGCACAAAGATCCCACTCATGTCTACGAAGTTTCTCGACCAAAATTATTCGAGGTTTTTTCCCGTGATCGTATCGAAAAGGAGATTTTTTGTGCGGGTTTCTATGCTTCTAAAATTGGTTTATTCGATGAAAATCAGCGAGATTGGCTAGTAGAACAATTGCGAGCAGGAGAAGCGGAAATTCTCTATCCGATGGCTCCCGATCAAACTATCGTCAATTATATGATGATGCGCTCAAATTTTCCTATATATAATCTAGCTCTTCAATTGCCTAAAGAAGAACGCACCGGCTGCTGTGTCACCTCTCCCCATTTTCAGGCTTTAGATAATATTCTTTACGATAAGGGCAACCGCTTGACATACCTTCACTACATTGGTTTATCTTCCTCTCTGTTCACTCGACTTTGTAGCGGTGAAAACCTCGATTTTCCCTATCGAGATATTTTCTTACACTATCGTTATCTCTACCAACCTAGTCAACGTCCTATATTTACCGGTAGTCCCAAACCCTATCAACCACCGACCCCAACTTTTTGGCAAAAAGTAACCAGAAAACTGGGCTTAGGAAAATAATAATATAGCAAATTAGGTTACACTTCATCTGTAGGAGAAACGCTGTAACCTAATTCCGATGATGGCTATACTTTCTGACCTATTTTCGGTTCCGTCCCTGCCAACAATCTTTTAATATTACCCTGATGACGAACAATCACATAGATTCCCCCCATCAAACTAAATAAAATATAGGGGAGAGGTTGACCTAAAATAACCATTAAAATATTCACCACCAGC
>NZ_JASJFG010000309.1:0-1292 GCF_030065375.1 Microcystis sp. M49636_WE2
CGATCATAAAATTCGATTAAAGCTAAAGCTGGCCGGTGATCGGGATAATTAATTTCTCGTCCCACCACCGCCGAACTAGGAGCTAAAGCGAACAGATCATCGGTGTTCATTAATAACACAATCACCTGAGATTCAAAGGTGCCGAAACGTCGCAGATAGGCCAATTGATTGCGCGGTCCCCAAGAATTAGCCGAAGCATTGAGAACCTCCACTGAACCCGTCAGATTTTGGCCTAAATTTTTGGTGATTAAAGCAGCAATGGTCTCTTTTTGATCTGTCCACCAGGAGCCATTAGCGATCGAATCACCGATTAACATGATTCTCGTCGTCTCCGGAGGCCGTTGGGTTGTAATCGGATCGCTCCGCATCGAATACTGATTAACGGCGATAAAATTGGAAAAACGGCGCGTTTGTTGATTAGGAGCCAAAAGATAGCCAATTTCGGCATCAGCTTTGTAAATAAGCGGATTACCGAACCCGAAGACAATTCTTAAAATAGCCTCAAGGAGAAGGCCAAGGGCGAAAAGAACGCCTAGAATGATTAAAGACAGCCGAATGATACCAATTTCTAATAACACGGATAGATGAGAGTTAGCTAATTTATGATCCTAAAGTGTCTCATACTTTCTACATCCATCTCATGAAAAGGAGTTAAAAGCAATGTCAGACTTAAATCGTGGCATCATGAAATTCGAGGGAGCCGATAAACCGGCAGTAGTGGCGATATCGTCGATTATCGTCATCGGTAGTATTATTGCTCTGATCCTTTGGGCAATGAAAGTCGCCTACATCTAGTTAGGGTTTGCGGCAAAAAGTTTCTCGTGGGGGCAGGGTGTAGGGTGTAGGGTGTAGGGTTTTACCCATTTTCATCTGGTAAATTACCTAATTTTCAGGGAAAAAGTCCCTAAAATTTCCCCCCGATCCCTCCAATGGCGGGTACTTTTTGATTTCCCAAAAGTCTAAAAGTCTTACCCAACAAGGTTTAGATTTATTCAGCAACACCTAGTTAACTAGATTAATTTCGCTCACTTTTGGCATCACTCAGTTTAAATTTCTTGCCATCACGATCTCACCTCTTGTCCCCTTGAGCCTGTAGGATAGGGTCAAGGGAGAAATTGCTAGTTCCCTCTATCGCGCCTGCTAGTTACACCCGACTCGAAACAGATCATCGATGAGCAGATCAACTTCTGTTTTAACAGAACTGTTGCAGTTACTCCCCCAATGGCGATCGCAGATGTACTTCAAAGCATCCCTGACCGCGCTATCCCACGCCATGGAGGATCAGGTTTTAG
>NZ_JASJFG010000076.1:0-4265 GCF_030065375.1 Microcystis sp. M49636_WE2
ACTTTTTCCCTCGATCATAATCCGACCGCTTTTTAGTTTAGCGTAGGTGATTAAACCAAAGGTAGGACGGACTCGCCGGGGAATGGAAAAATCCACCACTGGAGCGACAATTTCCTCATCTTTTACCGCACAATGTCGAACAATTTCCTCGCTTAAAATCGGAATCGGTACTGCTACTCCCAACATTAAAGAAGCCCCATAATTTTTGAAATAACAACCCCGTACCCAGCGAGCATTCATTTGTTTAGCATCCCCAATTAAGGCTAAGGTGGAAGCGGGACCAATAGGAGTTCGATTTTGTAGGCGTTTTTGCAGGGGAAAATGTTGGGTTCCTTCCCAGGCAATATAACCGATTCCTCCTCCCAAAAAAATGCGCGTACCGATGCCGATCGCTTCTAAATCGGGGTCATTTAACAGGGGAGAAATTGCTCCAGGGTTGGAATAAACCGCATTACCTAATCGCGGCTGTAGTGGTCCTAAATAAGTATATAAAGTCCGCTCTCCCCCATTGACTCCGACGATGAAATTCTGGTAGAGATTGCGAGGATTAAAAAGATAAAATTGATTAATAGTCTCCTTAGAAATAATCGTTTCAAAAGAAGTGCGAGGATAACAATCGGTGGTCTGGCCGACAGCGCGCAATTGAATCGATTTTCCAGCGATTAAATCCTCAATAATATGTCCGCCGCCCCTTTCGGGATTTTCTCCCTCTAAATTCTCATTTTTCGCCGCTAGATCACTAATAGCACTGGCTCCTAAGTATAAATCCACCGCCCCAAAACCAGCATAAGCAGGAATCCCATCTAACCAACATTGACGAATTTTTATCGGCGGATCCGTCTGACCTAAATTAATCATTGCCCCCGAAGATTCCATCGGTTCAAAGGTTCCCGTACAAACCACATCTACTTGGGAAAAAACCTCCTTAATTCCCATCTCGTTCACGCGGCTTTTTAATTCCTCTACTGTCCAGACTACAGCCGTTTTTTTTGCGATCTTGTCGTTGATTTCAGCGATTGTTCTCATAATAAAAATTGAACCGATGGGGGGTTAGGGAGCTTTTTGCTGTTGTCAGTAAACAGTTATCAGATTTGAGTTTTCAGTGAGTGGTAAGTAGGTAGGCTTTAAAAATTATCAGACACCCCCCTTATCAGGGGTAGGGTTGATTCATGAATCAACCCTACCTTATCAAGGGAGGCAGGGGGGATCGAACCTAAAATCCATTTTTAATTTAATTATAACCAGCTACTTATTAACCGAGCAGTATTAAATGGCGGTGACAGTGCTGTTTTTTCACTGATTACTGATTACTGATCACTGTTATAAGATGAGAAAGGGAAAATTTACGATCGAAGCTTTTCTATGACAGTTACACCCGTTCCGGCCTCCTTTAATCCTGTTTCTGGTCTAGTTAACCGTATTCTCGGCATAAAACCGCTTTTTGACATCGCTCGCTATCAGGCGCGCAATATGATGATTAAAAGAGCCGAAAAACTAGGCGTACCTTGGCGAGAAACCGTCAAACAATGGCAACAAAGGGATTGGAGTTGGGAACTGCAAGCGGTAGAAAATCCCGATCTCGTCTATCCCGAATACTACGTTTGTTCTTTCCACGCTTACGAAAAGGGCAATTTAGACTGGTTGCCAGCTTTTGAGGTAGAATCTGCCGCCTATGCTGTCCATTCTACCATCTGGCCCGGGGCGGGGATTGACGGCGATCCGCGATTGCGGCGGGAATATCACCGGATATTGAAGGAGCAAATCAAGGCAGAAATTAACGATATTGTCGATTTAGGCTGTAGTGTCGGCATGAGCAGCTTTGCGCTGCAAGATACTTATCCTCAAGCCAGGGTAACTGGGTTAGATCTCTCTCCCTACTATTTAGCCGTTGCCCAATACCAAGCTCAACAAAAACAAAAGACGATTCAATGGCAACACGCAGCCGCGGAAAAAACTCAATTACCCAGTCAGTCCTACGATCTGGTATCTTCGTTTTTAATGTTCCACGAACTACCCCAACAGGCTACTAGAGAAATTTTCGCCGAAGCGCGTCGTTTATTGCGATCGGGAGGTTATTTGACGCTGATGGATATGAATCCGCGCTCGGAAATTTATCGAAAAATGCCCCCTTATGTCCTAACCTTACTCAAGAGTACCGAACCCTATCTCGATCAATATTTTACTCTCGATATCGAACGGGCATTAGTTGAAGCGGGGTTTCAAGCACCGATCATTACCCCCACCAGTCCCCGACACCGGGCGATTGTTGCGCGGGTTTCCGAATCATAATTTTGAGGTAATCAATGAAGATAATTTTTCGTCAAAGCTGGACAAGGATATTAACTATTGTCCCTCTCTTCCTGTTAATTTTTGCCAGCAAAACCCTCGCCCATCATGCCATGGCAGGGCAAACTCCCGATAATTTTTGGAATGGATTTTTATCGGGTTTAGCTCACCCGGTTATCGGTTTAGATCATTTAGCTTTTGTGGTGGCTAGTGGTTTAATTGCTGTGGGGATGGAACAGGGTTTATTAATTCCGATCGCTTTTGCGATTGCCACTTTAATCGGCACGGGGATTCATTTACAGGGAATAAATTTACTTTTTCCTGAGGGGATTGTTGCCCTTTCTGTGGTTATTTTTGGCGTGATTTTAACCCTGAAAAAAGGGTTACAAAATCATTCTAATCTCTATACGATCGCTCTGGCAACTTTGGCAATGATCGCAGGAATTTTCCACGGTTATGCCTACGGAGAATCAATTATCGGGGCGCGAGTTGCCACTTTAGTTGCCTATTTAATCGGTTTTACCGTCATCCAATTAGCGATCGCATCTGGGGCTTTTTTCCTTGGCAGTGTCATCAAGGAAAAATTAGCCAAGCAAGCGACTCTAATTAGTAAGTTAATCGGATTGGCAATTATGGCGATCGGTACAACTTTTTTAGTGGGAATTAAGTAAATTAATCTCGGTGGGGCTAATTATTAATGGCTCTCTTGAGGTTATGAGATCGAAGAAAGGGCGTACAATATACGCCCCTACCAAACAAGTACGGGAGAGCCGCTCAATTGAAAGAGGAGTTAGGAATTGAGTTCTCGAAATAAATCTAAAAATAATCCTCATTCCTACCCCTACTATTTTTTTAGGTTTCCGAGGGGAAGTAACCAAACAGTTTTTTATAATCAGAGGCCAGATATCCTCGATGAAAAAAACCTAATTCTTCGGCAATTTCATAAGTTAATTTTGTCTGATTATTTTGGTTAAGAGATTGATGTAAAGCATTAAGACGAAGCAACTTAAAATAATTGTAAGGAGACATTTGATAGAAGTCTTTAAATATATATTGTAAGGTGCGTTGACTTACTTTTAATTCTTGACAAATCGCTGGAATAGTCAGATCAGAACGCAGATTTTTTCTCATCATTTCTTCTGCTTTTTTGAGGATAGAGGTGCGTCTGATAGCGTTTTTAGGGGTTTTAATATCTTTGGTTACTGCTAAAGTCAAAAGAAAATCTTTGACAATTTCTTCTTTTAATTTTTGCCTGACAAAATTTAATCTTAATGCTTTTCTTTGCCAAGATATTTGTTGACGATCTAAATTAAATAGCATTCGATAAAGTTGATGACAAGATTGTTGGAGATGACGAATTTTTTCCGATGGGCAAATCACAACAGAAGAAGCGGAAGAATTTAAAAACTTTTTCGCTTCTGGTAGCTCTAAATTTTGGCACAATTGTTGCAGATAATTATCATGAACGTAAAGCTGAAAACGATTGGAAAAGGGATGTTGAAAAATGGAAATTTCTGATTTAGGGGGGACAATCCCAAGATAGTTATTTTCTACTGAGTACAAATTTTGGAAGAAGACAGAATTCACCTGAATAGGAATCGCAAAAACCCACATTTTAGAATGGACTACTCCCACAACATTTATTAAACAATTACGTTGCGATAATTCTAACATCACTTCATCGATGATGATCCTTGAAAGATACCCTTCAAAATGATCACCACTGAGTTGTAAAGCATCTACGTTGACAAATTCTCGATTCTGAAAATAACGAGAAAAATTGCAAAAATATTCACTTTTAAAGGTTAATTCCTGAGAATTAATTAAAATATTGGTTTTATTGTCAAAAATAAACATTTATGTATAACTCCTGGGTTATTGAGTGAAATTAAACTTTTTTTGCCCATCAATTTAAAGACTTGCGTTTTTTGGATCGTCTTAGCATAGAGGACTGAGTAGTATAAGTTACAGCAGGGTTG
>NZ_JASJFG010000961.1:0-4588 GCF_030065375.1 Microcystis sp. M49636_WE2
GAAATGGGGCGAAAGTCTGTGGACTCTGTGTAAGACAGTACATGGTTTTTTAACTGTGGTATGCGACGGTGGTGGAAGCAGAAACTTAAATCGTGAGGTTTAGGAATCGCCGCACTTTTAGGGCGGCGAGGATGTCAACTCCAATTGATCACCCCTGCGCCACCAACCCTGTAGATAATTAGCATCGGGATCGTAGAGATAATATTCTTCTACGCCAAAACGCTGATAAAATTGCCATTTTCGGCGCATTTCCGCTTTTGTGTTGCCCGGAGAGAGAATTTCAAAGACCACCTGCGGCGCAATCTCGTCCTCTAACCATTGCTTATAGGAACCTCGATCGCCCTTGGGTCTGCCAAACACCACCATAGCATCCGGCGCTTGACAAGTTTTATTATCCCCTTCGACCGGATACCACAACAGATCGCCGGCGATAAACACATGGTCATTCTCTGCGAATAAACATTCGAGATTTTCCTTAATCGTCACAATCCAGCGAAATTGTTTGGTATTATCGGCCATCGGTTTACCATCACTATCGGGATAGATAATCTCCGACTCAGAGAAAGATTGGGCTTTTACCATCGTTCTACTCCCTAGCGTACTAACTATTTAGTATAACATTAAATTCCCTGACGAAAGAGGGCAAAGGCCGAGGTATAACCGTGTAAAAAAGTGCGACCAGCCACCGGCCCGATTTCTCCATTGCAAAAGAAACCGGCGAGGGGAACATTGGCGAAATAACGCTGAAAAAGACCCGAATCAAAGTCGGGTTTTTCGTAGAGATTTTCCCCGCGACCGAGACAGGAAAAGATTAAAGCCCCTAGTACCTCTGAACTATTAGGTCTTTCTTGGGGAAAAGCTTGCAAAAGTAATTCTAAATCTAGGGCGGAAGTGTCGGCATCGCGCAGGTGAAATTGTACCCGCTGCCCCGGACGAACTCGATCGCCAATTGCGATCGCACCTTGACGAGGATCTACTCCCAAAACACTGCGAATTAAGAAATCCCCGGCCCGCAACTGCATTTTAAACTCATCCCTAGCAATACCGATAAAAAGGGAGTTTTGCACTAATTCTCGGTCTTTTTCCCTTAAGGAGGGGATTAAATCCCGCAGTAGGTTTAAAGGTGGTTGGGGAGTCCCATCGGCCCCTTTACCGGTCATGGAGATGATAATATTGCGTTCTCCCTCACTCACCTGATAAATCGGTCCGATGGGACGACAACCCTGGGCGACGATAGTTTCGACGATAATATTGCCAGAAAGGGCGATTCCTACGGTTCCCTGACGATAGAGATAGCTATTACGCGGTTTTTGTTGATCGTGGTAGAATAGACCCCCAGAACGTTCGATCATGCCACCACTGACCAAACCGCCGATTTTGGCCGAACCGGGGTAGGCAAAATCTAAACCCTCTAACAAATCATTGATGCGACTGGAAAAAGGATCGGCTAAAAGGATAAATTGAGGATTTTTGGCCGCTTCTACCCCTAATAATTCTGTCCAACTAGAGGGGGAACTGTCGAGATCGGGCATTTCCGCCGCTTCGATATAGAAGGGCTGCACTTCCACATCGGGCAAATGGGCGACGGTGAGACTTAAAGCCGGACTCGCTTCGATTTCTCGCGCTTTTTCCCTGTCACCCATGCCGACAATCCCCGCCCCACCGCAGCCGATCAGCACAGGAACAGGGAGTTTATCCAAGATTAAGGGAACTAAACGGGGATAGTCGCTGGCATAGGCAGAAGAAATAAAAATTATGGCTAGATCTGCCGATCCAACTAACTTATCTGTCACTTTTTCCACTACTTCCGTCACCGCTGCTTCTAGGGAGGGACGGGTTGATAGGGCATTAATCCACTCGATGCGATCGCTCATGTTTCTTGACCCCAAATTTGGTCTCAATGGTCAAAGATGATCATCTTAACAATAAATTAACCTAAAAATCCTATCCGCGCCCCTAGATGGCGCAATAAATTGTAGAATTGTCATGACGTGAGCCAATAAGGCCGCAAGGGATTGTCAGTTATTTTAATCATATTTAATCTTAAAATAGAGAATTGTCCCCGCTAAGATAAAAGTAACAAAATTAGCAATAATAATCGGTTTACTGTTCATATAAAGGCCGTAGATGAGCCAAAGAAAAACCCCCAGACAAAAGCAAATAAACATAGTTAAGGACAAGTCCTTAGCCGAACGATAACGCCAAGTTTTAATCACTTGGGGTAAAAAAGATACAGTGGTTAATATTCCCGCCACGATCCCGATTAGTTCAATAATATTCACCGATTATCCTCTTGGCTCAGTTTCTCTCATTTTAAACTGTTGACTATCTAAATTGCTGGTTAAGACGGATCTCTCGACATCATCGGGTAAAGTGTTGGTAAATGTGACATTTTTTCCCATTGTTTCTATTGAGCGACTACTATCACCGAAGTGCCGATTTTTACCTTTTCAAATAAAGCTTTTATATCTCGATCGCGCATCCTGACGCAACCGTGGGAGACGGCCTGGCCGATGAGATTTTCTTGGGGTGTACCGTGAAAACCGATAAAATTGGCACCATCGGTCCAAAATCCAATCCAACGAGCCCCTAAGGGGTTGTTTTTTCCCGATGGCACCAGTTGACCAGTGAAAGGATGTTCCCAGACTGGTTCCCGCACCATCTGAATCACCCTAAATTGTCCCGTCGGGGTTTCCCAACCCGGACGACCGATCGCCACTGGGTAAGAAGCGATTATTTTCTGTCCTTGGTAAACAAAAACTCGTCTTTTTTTTAAATTCAGCAGCAAACGGGTTTCCGTTCGAGTTACCGTGGTTGCGGGAAAGGAATTGACGGGACTAATGGGGGGATTGAGGAAAAATTCCCCTATTCCTAGACATAAACAGAGAATTGGCAGAAAAACTCGCATCTGATAGCAGCAAAGTCAAGATTTTTTATCTGCATTCTAATCTGATTGTGATGAGATAAAACCAAAGTCGATAGGACGATCCCGAGGGGGAAGGATAAAATCGCCGTCGAGTTGGGCTAATTCGGTTACACTAATCTATAGCTGGAATATTAACTTTTGTAACTATGACCGCCGCTATTGCTCTCGATCGCGTTTCTAAAATCTATAATAATCTCCCGGTAGTTAACGAGCTTTCCTTTGCCATCGAAAAAGGGGAAATCTTTGGTTTACTCGGTCCCAACGGTGCGGGAAAATCGACGACAATCCGCATGATTATCACTCTAACCGAAGCAAGTCAAGGAGAAATCGAAGTGGCGGGGTATGATGTGAAAAAATACCGCGATCAGGTGAAGAAAAATATTGGGGTAGTCTTACAACAGATTAGCGTTGATGGGGAATTAACCGTCTGGGAAAATATGGAATTTCACGGCCGGATGCACCATATCCCCAATCCCCAGAGACAGGAATTAATTGATCGCTATTTAGATTATGTCAGTTTAAGCGATCGAAAATCTGCCCTTGCCAAAACTCTTTCCGGAGGGATGAAACGACGTTTACAGATTGCTCGCGCTCTTCTTCACGAACCAAAAATACTCTTTCTCGATGAACCAACTGTCGGTTTAGACCCCCAAAATCGTCGTCGTTTGTGGGAAGTAATTCGCGATTTAAACCGGCAAGGAATGACAATTTTATTAACCACTCACTACATGGAAGAAGTGGAATTTCTCTGTCAGGATAACGCCACGGGAAACCCAGGCAGAATTGGCATTATGGACGCAGGCAAATTAATCGAATTAGGAACTCTAACGGATTTTCGCACTAAGTATGGCGAGGGTTTAGTTATCAAACAAGTTGGCGATAAAATCGATTATAAATTCTTCCCCACTGTGGCCGATGCTAACTCTTATCTGGACACTTTGAGCGATAAAACTGGGGTAATGTGTCGTCCTTCCAACCTCGAAGATATATTCGTGGAACTCACGGGACATCAATTAGATTAAATTCTTGTTTTGGCCGTTAGGAAGTTGTTCAGTTATCGGTTTTTGACTCCGGTTTTTCTGAGATTAGCTGTGTTTAAATCGGCATCTATTTTATTGGCAAACCTGCTAGAGTCTAGGTCAATTAGCTGAGGCTATCCCTAAAAACCGAGTTCGACCCTAAAAAAAGAGGCTTTTAGCGGTTTTAAAGCTTTTTGAGCCGGATAAATGGCCTAGTAGGGGAACTTTTTCCCGAGAGGGAGAGTCGTCGGGAACTGGATAAAAACTAGAGTCCTCCCTCGATCGATAGACAAAATTGACGGTAATCGTTTAGAATAAAGCACTGAATACTGACGAGATGATAATTATCCCTATGACCGATCTCCAAGCAAAAACTAGATGGTCAACAGCGCGGCGATATTACGAATTGCTTAGTGTTTTAGTGGAACGTAATCTCAAGGGACGCTATCGGGGTTCTTTTCTGGGGGTTTACTGGTCTTTGTTAAATCCCCTGATTATGACGGCACTATACACGGCAATTTTCGGCACGGTTTTCGCCTCTTATTTTGATAATTCTATAGTTAACTATGTCCTAGCGGCTTTCACTGGTTTAGTAGTAATAAATTTTTTTAATGCTTCCACTAACCAAGCTTTACCTAGTATC
>NZ_JASJFG010000321.1:0-4333 GCF_030065375.1 Microcystis sp. M49636_WE2
TCGATAATACTCCCAATTATCAGGCTCTGCAAGGCAAAATCGATCGAGTTCGCATTTCTGCACGGGGAATTTATCCCCTTGCTGATGTTCGCATTGAGAAGATCGAGCTAGAAACTGAGCCAATTAGCCTCGATTTGCGGCGATTACAGCAAAAAAACGGCAATTTAGCCGCCGCTCTGCGCCGACCGGCTGCGGGGGCGTTGCATCTTGTCCTCACGGAAACTAATGTTAATCAAGCTTTACAATCGGCAGCGGTCAAAGAACAAATTCAGACCCTGATTAATAATCTAATTCCTTCTAGGGAAGAATCGTTTAGCACAAAATATCAACTTAGTCAAGCAAATTTTAACTTTCTTAATAATAATCGCGTCGCTCTGAGGCTGCAGCTGGAGACCCAAAAGCAGGAAGAACCAGCAGCCAGCCTCGATCTTAGCCTAGAAGTGGGATTTAAGCTAGTGCAGGGGCGAAAAATCGAGCTTATTGACCCCACAGCCACTCTTAATGGTCGTCGCCTCTCCTCGCGCCTTCTCAAGGGGTTTGCCGAGGGTATATCCACCCAGTTAGATTTAAAAAACTTCGAGAAACAAGGGATTATCGCCCGCCTTCTACAATTGCAGATCGACGATGATAAGCTGAGTATAGCCGCCTTTGGCAGCATCAAGCCTCGATCGGGGAACCCCAATTAAATTTAACGGTCAGAAAACAGGAGATCGGAAGTGGGAATTATGAATTATGAATTATGAATTATGAAGTGGGGAAGTGGGGAGACCACTTCGTGCGCGTTGCGGGGGGAGAATAAAAGCGTTCGACTGATAACTGATAACTGATAACTGATAACTGAATTATGCCTAGTTCTCGCTCTAGTGATAAAATCTCTTTGCCTTGGATAATTGGTATCGGCCTCGCTTTATTTACTGCTGGTGGGGCCACTGCCTGGTTTGCCGTCCATCACCTATCTTCCTCCCAGAAAACCAGCGAAAACCCGATTGAATCTCCCAGTCAGGTGCCGATAAGTCAATCGCCAATTGTTGAACCAGTTTCTCCGGGTCCAGTGAAGACAAGTCCGACAGCGACTCCTGCAGCTATTCCTGTTAGGGAAACTCGACAGGTTTATTGGTTAAAAGTGACTGATACGGGGAATCAATTAGTCAGCCAAGAAATTACCGTTCAAAAAGCCGATGGCCGCGAGGGAGAGTTAACAGCAGTATTACAAACTCTATTAGCCGGTCCAAGTAATCCTCAGGATATGACTACTATTCCCCCCGGGACTAAATTACTTGATTTAAAAGTAGATAAAACGGGAATTAAGATTAATCTCTCGCGCGAGTTTGGCAATGATGATGGTCCTGATATGTTAATCGGTCGTTTGGCACAAATCATCTATACTACTACTGCCGAGGATCCCAATGCCAAAGTCTGGATTCAAGTGGAAGGAAAACCCCTAGAATTATTAGGAGAAGGCCACGGTCTTGAAGTTGCCCAACCGATGACTCGTAAGTTTTTTGAGGAGAATTATCAGTTGTGAGCTGCCCGCGCTTTAAATTGTTGGTTGCCATAGGGAATTGAGGTTAACTAGGGGGATTAGTGGGGGGATAGGGAAAAAAAATCGGATAGGGAAGTTTAATTCCTTCTTGCTGATAGCGTCGGTGTAGGAGTTTAATAAATTCGTGTTTAATGGTGAGGTGTTGAAAAAATTCTTCTTCTACCACCTTGAGATAAACCGTCAGCAGGATACTATAGTAATCGAATTTACCATAACGGATCAAAGGTTGATAGTCACCGAGGTGAGGTTGCAATAACTGGGCGATTTCCTGCATGACTTCTAGGGTAACTTTTTCGACTTTTTCTAAGTCACTATCGTAACTAATGCCCACTTCCACGGGGATGAGGAGGGAGTGATCTGGTAAACTATAGTTACGGAAACTAGAAGAAATGATCTGAGCATTGGGAATAACCAAAAGATTATTGGTAATTTCTTCGATTACTGTGCATCTTAAATCCACATCTCGCACATAACCAGCTTCTCCCGTTCTCAGTTCAATATAATCTCCCGGTCTAACTTTTTTAGAAGTGATAATATTAATCCCTGACATTAAATTAGCTAGGGTATTTTGGAGAGCTAAACCGAGGGAAACACCCCCAATACCAAAGGCAGTAAGCATCGGAGTTATCGAAATGCCAATCGAGCTTAAAATAAGCAAAAAACCGCAGCTAAAAATCAGAACTTTGGCGAGAAATTCAAATAGGGAAGTTAGGGAAGAAATGCCATCATCTCCCGTGGTATAAAATCGTAATATTTCCACGGATAATTGAGCAATAGCCCAAGTAGCCGAAGCTAAAAAAGCCACTAGCAGCAATTTTTGGCTCAGGAGAATCAGGTAGGGAAAGAGGGGAAGATTGGGAAGGGAGAGGGCAATATTTAAACCCAAAAGTCCGAACCAAAGTATGCTTAATCCGCGAAGGGAACGTAAAACCCCTTCCGAGAAACGCAGGTTTTTTTCTCTGGCAATCGATAAAAGTTGACTGACAACGCGCTTTTCTACGAGCCATCCCAACAGCAGGAAACTGAGGACGATGATGATAGGTAAGATAATATAGGGCCAATCTTCCAGTCTGGTTAATAGGTTCATTGCTAGAGGGTTAGAAAAAGATACACTTTTGTCTTATATTATTCTCCATTTGCCTATCTCTAGCAGCGGCGGTGGAATTTTGGGGCAAAAAGTTGCAAAATGTAAAGAGAAACTCATCTTTCCTTCGGCAGCTTGCGTGAATAGTCAGTTATTTAAACCAAAATTCGGACTTTATCGATTCTTAATGGTTATAATCGTGGTTTTGTTCCTGATTAGTGCCTTTTTAATCACCTTTCATCTGGCTAAGATGTCGGATCCCTACATTAAAGAGGTGTTATCCCGACAAGGCAATGTCAGTCGTGGTTACGAAATCTTTCAGATTAACTGTGCTGCTTGTCACGGTCAGTTTGCTGATGGCATCGTCGGACCGAGTTTAGAGGACGTTTCCCGTCGCAAATCGAGAATTAGTCTGATTGAACAGGTAATTAGCGGTAAAACACCGCCAATGCCCAAATTTAAGCCCGATACTCAAGCTATGGCCGATTTATTGGTTTATTTAGAAAATCTTTCAAAAAACTGACTTGAAAGAGGGTGTAGGGTGTAGGGTGTGGGGTATAGGGAAGGAAACCTCTTTCGTCTCTGGTGGTGAAAACTTTTTCATCGGGACTGACTCTTGGCTGAGATTGATGGTAAGCTGGGACGCGTTGAAACTGGGTGCAGAGTGGGAAGTGGGGGAATGGGAAGTGGGGTAGTGGGGGAATTTCAACTAAAACCCCAACACCCCCCCGCAACGCGCACGCAGTGACCACCCCAAAACCCAACCCCTGAGCGACTGATAAATTTTACTTATATAGAAAAATTTTGCCTCTATTTGAGTATGCTAGTAGAGACACTTAACGATAAATACTTATGTCTTGGCATTCCCAAGTTGAACCGGCAATTATCCAAGGGGATTTCTGGCAGGTTAGCCAATTTTACGAAGAACTGATAGAAAGAGACCCCCTAGAAATTAGTCATTATTGGTATTTAGGATTAGCCTATCTTTTAGAAGCTAGGGAAGAAGAAGCACAAACTACATGGTTATTCGTCCTCAGTCAAGGGGATGAACAGGAGGTGATGCTGTGGACAGTAGATTTAGTCAATATTTTGGATGGGGAAGCGCGAAGACAGTTAGAGTTAGGCAATTTAGAAACCAGTTGGTTAATTCGAGGACATATTCGCGAGATTAGTCCCGATAATATTGATAATTTGCTGCGGTTTATTTTATTAGCAATTGATTTGAATTATTTCGATAAAGAGCAGTTAAAAGCTTGGTTATTTGTCGATGTGTTAAAAACAAATAATTTCCAGAGTCTCGATTTAGGTTTATTAGTAGAAGTTTTAGAAAAATTTCTCGATTCTCAGATACCAGAAACCGTCCCTTACTTGGAAGCAATATTTCAATCTCACTGTCAGCGACAAACTTTCATCAAAGTAGTAGAAGCTAAAGTCCCTTCTCTAGCCAGAAACAATAAACCATTGGCTATTGATATTATTAATACTTGTTTAGCAGTAGAACCAGAGCAAATTTATCTGTTAGCTGAACTTTATCAATGTTATTTTGATAATCGAGATTTTGCCGCTGCTATCCAAGTAGCTAATCAATTAAAAACAAGTTGTCAAGGGTTGCCTTCTCAAGCTGTAGCTGATTTTATTGCTCTTTATGTCAAATTATTTAGTGGTAATTGGGTCGATATTAAGGCAGATATTGAAGAATATGCAGA
>NZ_JASJFG010000709.1:0-3768 GCF_030065375.1 Microcystis sp. M49636_WE2
GCCAAGACGAGCGAGGAGTTCATTAATTCCGTTTTCGATTTCTGGCGTGATTTGACGATAATATAGGGCTTGTTCCACTAATTGGCGGATAGTCGGCTGGGTATCCACAATTTCCTTACTCTAGCTCAATAAATCTAGTTTTTGTATCTTGCTTTACTTTATTTTAGCAAAAATACCAGTATCATTTTGGGTCATCATCAGTTATTCAGAGTTAGAGCTTAAACCTAACGACTTTCCCCTGATGTTCACCCTAGTCAGTCCTGATCACTGTTCCTCTTTACTACTGGGATCCTAAGGCTAACCTAAAATCGGTTCCTCCCTATAGGGGTCAAGATTAAAAAAAGATTAATCTTTTCAGGAGAGAGAGAATTGATCAAGACCAAGCACAAAATCAGCAAGTTAGGACATAATAGCGGTATCTGATTTCCAGTTAAAAGGTTCATTTATGAATTTCAAAGCCCAGCCATGAAAAGTCCTGTAAAAGTCCCAGAAATAGCTCTATTTGAGCCAAGTGGCTATGTTACCGCCGCTAACGTCCTAGAATTTCAAGAGCAGCTCACCAATCTGGTTAATCAGAGTCGCTCTGTCACTTTTCTCGTGGATATGAGTAGGGTGGAATTCCTCGACAGCGCTGGATTAATGGCTTTAGTTACCGCCTTTCGTCTGGCTCAAAGTCAAGAAAAATCCTTCAATATCTGTTCCATTCCACCTTCAGTCAAGATTATCTTTGAATTAACCCAACTGGACCGGGTTCTCTCGATTTTCCCTAGCCGTGCTGACTTTGATGCTGTCATCACCCTCCCCCAAGCGGCGTAAGCAGACAAAATAGCGTTTCTCGCCGCAATTTCTCGCCTACAATCTCAATTCTACCCGTAAATCACCTCTTGACCGGGCAGATTACCATTTACATTATCGACTCCTCAGGACAACAATTTTTCTCAAGGAGAGCCATTATACTGTTGAGATGGCTCTCCTCTTTTTTGGATATTATTTCGGGGGGCAAACTACCATACACTTGTTGGGAGCAGATTACAAAAGACTGTCTGTTAAGAAATTCCATGACTTTAGTAATGACAGAGGGGAAGGGGGGCAAGATGATAGATAGGTAATGAGTAGTAATTTCCTAGAATCCATGACAGTCAACAATCTCCAGTATGCTTATTTTCCCGGTTGTGTCGCTCAAGGTGCCTGTCGGGAACTATATTTATCCACGGCAGCCCTGACGGAAGCTTTGGGGATTAATTTAGTCGAACTCAAAAAAGCTGCCTGTTGTGGTTCGGGAACCTATAAGGAAGATTCGCAACTCTTGGAAGATGCCGTCAATGCGCGTAATATTGCCCTAGCGGAAGCCCTCAATTTACCCCTGTTGACTCACTGTAGCACCTGTCAAGGGGTGATCGGTCATGTGGATGAGCGCTTGAAGGAAGCAAAGCATAATAATCCCAATTATGTTGAGGAAGTTAATAATTATTTACAGAAAGAACATTGTTCCCCCTACCAAGGTACGACGACGGTTAAGCACCTACTCTGGGCAATTGTCGGCGATTATGGCTTAGATAATCTGGCGGCCAAGGTGATTCGTCCCTTATCAGGCTTAAATTGTGCCGGTTTTTATGGTTGTTATCTCCTGCGGGCCCAGGATACTCTCCCCTACGATAATCCTTTTCAGCCGGAATCTCTAGAAAATGTCTTTCGGACCGTGGGGGCCAATCCGGTTTATTATCAAGGACGCACTCAATGCTGTGGTTGGCCCCTGTCCAGTTATGCCACCACCCAATCGTTCCAAATGGCAGGAAAACACATTTTAGAGGCCATGGCAGCTGGGGCCGATTGTTTAGTCACCCCTTGTCCTTTATGCCATCTTAATCTTGATTCCCGACAACCGGAAGTGGCAAAAGTGATTGGTCGAAGTTTAGGTTTACCCGTGTTACATTTTTCCCAATTGGTCGCTTTAGCGGTGGGAGTCAGTCCCGATCGTTTAGGATTAGATCGACACATCGTTTCCACCAAATCCCTCTTAAAGAAATTGGGGTTTTAGAACTCAATCAGGAGTGTTAGCAATGGATTGGTTAAAAAGAATTTTTGGCTTAGATAAACCGGCCAATGCCGCTAGTGCGATCGCTGGAAAAGCTGCCGCTGCGGGTATTCCCCCCGAAAGAGTGGGATTAGACGGAAAATACGACGAAAGCGGACTAGCTAAACGAGTAGTTTTAGCTTTTGACGAGACACCGGATTTAGCTGATGAAGACAAATTGTGGGTCGCTCAAACTGGTAGTAAAGTTGTACTAAAAGGCAAGGTTTCCAATCAGGCGACTTTAAATAAAATGGTAGCAATTGCCAGTAAAGTGCATGGGGCAACCAGCGTCGATACCAGTCAAGTAACTATTGGGTGAAGTCAAACGGCTATATTCCCCGTGAAAATTAACCACTGAGTAGGTGGATTGGCATTTTTTTTGTCCCTAGGTTGTTGTTAGGTGATTGCCGGCTGATTAATCATGGTTGAATGTTAATCGGCTTTTCCTTTTAAGGAGACGAAATCGGGACTATGAGAATTACTATTGTTACCATTTTGCGGGGTATGAAAACGATTTCTCACTTCGGGGGGAGTGGGTAAACCCTGTTTCATTTCCGCCACTTTTAAGAGGATCAAATACTCATAAAAAGCTTGCAGAGTACACCAAGCAAAACCAGCTTTACCATCGAGAATTCCTGCCAAGATAAAATACATATAAAACCAACGAAGCAGGGGACGAAAAGGCAATCTTAGAGATAAATCTTTTAAAGCTCTCCGTCTATCTACTTCGGTTTCACCAAAAAATAAATTTTTCCAACTAACACCACCGTTAGCCAACTGATGTAGGGTTTCTGCTGCTTCATCGGTAGAATAACGATTATGTTTTTCAATCCAACGACTTAAACCTTTACTACAGGTATAATGGGGATAGGTTTCTTGTAAAAAAGAGGTTTTTCCTCGACATTCTTCTCTTTCCGTGTGACCATAATCGCTAAACCAGACTTGATCTTTTCTAAATAGACGCATTTGATAACGGGGATACTGGGTGCTGCGACGGATCCAAGTTCCCATAAACATAACTCTTTCGGCCACATAAAAACCAGTAAATTCCTGTTGTTGCGTGGCACGCAGACATTCTGCGTAGAGTTGGGGTGTTATCCTTTCATCTGCTTCGAGAATATAAACCCAATCGTATTTAGTCTCGATATTTTCTAGCATCCAAGTTCTTTGTTTACCATGGCTCTCGAATTGATGCTGAACCACGCGCACTGGATAACGAGAAGCAATCTCTACAGTACGATCACTACTGTAGGAGTCAACCACAATCACATCATCGGATAGAAGTGCCGATTCCACACAGGCGGCAATATCAACCTCTTCGTTATGGGTGAGAATGTAAATGGAAAACATAGATATATGGTGTTTGATTATACGAAACCCAATCGGGCAGTAGTCCTATTTTGTACCGGAAAAAGCGGAATGAAAACCAGTTTATAGAAGAGATTTTCTCAAAACTATCAGACTGCGCTCATTCTACCCTCGATCGCTATTTTGTCAATATTCCTTAAGTATTACTTGAAAAATTCTTTACCTGAGCTTGTGGCGACCGGCGGTGAGCTATTCCCCGCCATGAGATAATAGACGGTGCTTTATGTCTTCAGTAATTTTCGATGACTGCTGTTTCCGAGTGTTTTCGTTCTCTCCGTTCCCAGGGGAATTGTGCCTTAATTCCCTTTATTACTGCCGGTGATCCC
>NZ_JASJFG010000897.1:0-5316 GCF_030065375.1 Microcystis sp. M49636_WE2
CCAAAAGCAACAAAGAGGATAAACCAGAGGGGAGAGACAATTAAAACCCATTGCCAAGCGAAAACCTGTCCTTCTTTGCGAGGAATACCGGCAAAACCGAAGACTAAACCGCCGACAATTGAGGTAATTAAAGTTAAAATCCACTGTTCCTTCGGTAAACCGGGGACTACCGCACAACCACCTTTAACTAAACAGCCTTTTACCGTGTCCAAGGATTGTACGATCGCGTTATTTTCGCCATTTTCCCGGACAAAATACATATTACCGAAACGGGCCTGTAATTCGATCCAAAAAGTGCGGGGTAAAAATTCATAGACGGCATCACCAATACTAAAAGATAGTAGATTACCGCCGCGACCATCGGCCACTAGGAGAATACTTTTATCATCCAATCCCCAGAAATTAATCACTGCCCGGCCGGGGCTGCGGTCATATTGGGTTAAAACTCGCATTTTCCAGCCGGTTTCCCCTTGAAATGTCTCGATATCTCGGATTAATGCCTCTTCCTGTTTTGCGGGTAGATAATTGGCTAAATCAACGATCGGAGTGGCTTGATTGGGCAGTAATTCGGGATTATTCACCGCTAGAGCTTGATCCGGGCAGATAATCCAACCCAGACAGCTAATGACACCAATTACAAGAGCGATCGAGATTCCTCGGCAAAAACGATTGAGCATAGCACTTCTAGACAATGAGAATTTTTTCAGCAAGGGTGTAGGCTAACTTTCAGTTTCTTTACACTTATTTACTTTATCTTAAGGGAATTCTCAACTTTAGTCACCCAGTTAGGGACTTGCGCTTTGATAATGTACCTTTTGGGCGAACGCAGTTCGCCCCTACATTAATGTACCTTTTGGGCGAACGCAGTTCGCCCCTACATTAATGTACCTTTTGGGCGAACGCAGTTCGCCCCTACATTGTGGACAAAATCCGTTACTGTAGGGGCGCAAGGAACCTGCGCCCTCCGATCGCCCAGGTTTGCTGATCACCCTAAGTAGGGGGAGAGCCTTTGAGAGTCCCCGCAGCTAAGGGACTTGCGCTTTGATAATATGCCATCTGGCCGGCCTGATTCTTCTACAGAGCGATTTTCTGGCTAGGATATTATTCCCACGCAAGTCCCTTATCGGTCATCAGATGCGAGTTTTCAGTTCACTCTCCAGAAACTCAACTCAAGCTGATGAGGTCTCAACCAGTGGCATTAACTGGATCTTTTGCCAAAATGGAGTAAATATGGTAGCGGGGGGATAGTCAATGACAGCACAGGAAGTATTAGAGTTAATTCAACGGGCAAAGGACGAAAGAGCGTGGATGTTAGATCTGTCCAACAAAAACTTAACAGAAATTCCCCCCGAAATTCCTCACCTCACCTCCCTGCAAGTCCTCAACCTCAACAATAACCAAATCAGCGAGATACCAGAAGCGCTCGCTCACCTCACCTCCCTGCAAGAACTCGACCTCAGCATTAACCAAATCAGCGAGATTCCAGAAGCGCTCGCTCAACTCACCTCCCTGCAATACCTCTATCTCAGCTATAACCAAATCAGGGAGATTCCAGAAGCGCTCGCTCAACTCACCTCCCTGCAAATCCTCAACCTCAGCGATAACCAAATCAGCGAGATACCAGAAGCACTCACTCACCTCACCTCCCTGCAAATCCTCGACCTCAGCGATAACCAAATCAGGGAGATTCCAGAAGCGCTCGCTCACCTCACCTCCCTGCAAATCCTCTTTCTCAGCTATAACCAAATCAGGGAGATTCCAGAAGCACTCGCTCACCTAGTCAACCTGAAGCGATTAGTCCTCGAAAATAACCCGATTACCAACGTTCCCCCGGAAATTATTCGTCAGGGATGGGGTGAAACAATATCGAGTAATGGCAACCCGCAGGCGATTTTTAGTTATCTCAAGGATAAAGCTAAACGCCCTCTTAATGAGCTTAAAGTTTTATTGGTGGGGGAGGGGGATGTGGGGAAAACTTCCCTGTTAAAGCGGTTACTGCACAATACCTTTAATTCCGGAGAACCCAAGACCCCCGGCATTAATATTGAAAAGTGGCAACTGCCCCAAAAACCCGATATTCGCCTCAATATCTGGGATTTTGGCGGTCAGAAAGTGATGCAAACCACCCATCAGTTTTTTCTGACTAAACGCAGTCTTTATCTGCTTGTCCTCGACAACCGCAAAAATGAACAGCAAAACCGTCTGGAATACTGGTTAAAACTCATTGAAACCTACGGAGGCAATTCTCCCGTGATTATCGTGGGTAATTGTGCCGATGAACATCCCCCCCAAGTTAAGATCCGCACCCTCCAGAAAAAATATCCCCAAATCACCAAGCTAATCGCCACTTCCTGTAAAACCGGTGCGGGAATCGAGGAACTTGTGCAGGAAATCGCCTCTCAAATCGATGCTATTCCCCATATCAAAGATTTATTGCCTAATAGTTGGTTTCACATCAAAACTCAACTAGAAGCGATGCAAAAGAGTTATGACTTTATTTCCTACGAAAAGTATCAGGAAATGTGTCAGAAAGCCAAGATTAAAGAGGCCAGCGATCAAAAAAGTTTAGTGCATTTTCTCCACGATCTCGGTATTGTCCTCAACTACCAAGATGATCCGCGACTGAATGAAACCAATGTCCTGAACCCAGAATGGGTAACTAGCGGTGTTTATGATATTCTCAATAATCACGATTTGATGGTGCAAAAAAAGGGCATTCTTTCACTGCCAGATCTGCAAGATATTCTCAAAAAAAACCAACGTTATCCCGAAAATAAACGCCGATTTTTGATGGATTTGATGGGAAAATTTGAACTCTGTTTTCCCCTTGATGGTTACAGTCCCGATCGCTATCTAATCACCGATCTTCTACCCATCGATGAACCGGATGTGGATATCTACGAAAACGCACCTTTACACTTCCAGTACCGTTATGATATCCTGCCCGGTAGCATTATTTCCCGCTTTATCGTCCGTAATCACCAGATGATCTATAAAACCATGCGTTGGCGTAGTGGTGTGGTTCTGACAATGGATCTTAATAGAGCTTTGGTGCGTGCCGACGAGGAAGATAACTACATCAGCATAAAAGCCCAGGGTTCCCGTGCTAGTGCGCTTTTAGCTATTATTAAGACAGATTTTGACAAAATTCACGATACTATCCCTAATTTAGCCGTACAGGAAAGGTTAGTGATTCGAGAATTGCAAGGGGAAAAACCCACCGGGGTAGAAGTTCCCGTCGATTATCTCCATCTGATAGAACTCGATCGCCAAGGCAGCGTGGAGGCAATTCTCCCCGGTTTGCGCGGCAAATATAATATCCGCGATATCTTAGAAGGGGTGGAACCTAAGACAGAAAGAGAAAGATGTCTCGACGAAAGGGAGGAACGTAGCCGCAAAATCCGAGAAAATCGCCCTATGAGTCCCAAAACGCCAGAAACTCCCAATCTCCTGAAACCTAGTCTCGCTTTGTTGCTGGTTTTCGCTGTGGTTGCTTGTATAGTTGCGGTGTTTGCCCATTTTGTGCCAGATTCAAAGCATATTACCAGCGTTTTGACAATTATTGTTATCTTTGCTTTTATTGTCTTTGTGTTATTGCTCTTGACGGGTAAAATCAATCAAACGACCTTTAATCAGCTTTTTGAAGTTTTGTCGCGATTTATCCCTACTTTTAAAGGACAAGAACCCAAAACCAACAACGATGACACCTCCCAAGAAACCCCCAAATCGGAGCAGTAAAGATTTGCTTACCACAGAAAGGTAACTTAGGCGAAAAAGTTTACAAATATTTAGGGTTTGCTGAAAAAGTTTGTTGGTGGGGTTAGGAGTTGAGAGTTGGGGTTTTAGGGAGTTGGGGTTTTAGGGTTTTGGGGTATTAGTTGAAATTCTCCTATCTCCCCACTCCCCCATTTCCCAATTCATAATTCATAATTCATAATTCATAATTCCCCATCTCCTTAACTGCGTTTCCAAGTATTCCAAGCGACTTTAAAACCGATCAAGAGGCGACGGCTGCCACGATCGAGCTTGCTAAGACCAGCTTTAGCACTACCGAGACTGCGATCGACTCCTTGGACAACTTGGCGGGTACTTTTAACCCCTTCATCGATATTGTCGGTTAATTCGCTGATTTCCGCCCCTGTCAGGCGAATTGCTTCTAGAGTCGGGGGGAATTCCCGATGGAGGGTATCGAATAATTTTTCGGCACTGCGGGCTGCCCGGGCTAACTCTTGCAGGGCAGGCAAAGCGGCGATGAAAACCGCCGTTAAACTAACGGCGACTAGCAGTAAAGAACATCCTAGCCAGAAAATAGGTTCGGTCATTTAGTAGTGATTCGAGTGTTGATTATCGCCTTCGGGGGATTCTTGCGAGTCGGGGAAAGGATTGTCCGTGGCTAGACTTTGACTAGCTTCGATTCCGGCTGTCACCGCCTCTTTTAATCTCATTAAAGTATCATCCCAATTACGTCGGGCCGATTCCGATAGGCGATCGGCCTGCAATTGCATCGTCGTGGTCAGATCTTCGGCTAATTCAGGCAAAGCCCTGGCGGATTTTTGCAGAATTCGACGGGTTTCTTTTCCAGATCTCGGCGCTACTAATAAACCCGCCGCTACTCCGATCGCACTGCCCACTAAAACCCCGACGAGGAATAAGCCACCGTTACCGTTATTTTTATCTGCCATAGGATTGCCCTTGTACTTAATTCCCAATTTTACGAGCAATTACACTTCTCTTGTGCAGTTTCTTCGGCAAAATTTTGGACTGTTGCTCTTGGTAAAGAAAAACAGAGGCTCTCTTAGGTTTGGTGGGCAAAATGTATTCTAAGATACATTCCTGCTGGCGAGCGAGTGGAAGGAACCACAAAGACACAAAGGACACAAAGATTGATCGATCATAGAGTAAGTTAAACTTATCACACAGAACCTAGAAGAGCCAAACAGACCTAGAAGGGATAAATTGAGAAAAAATAGCGATCGGGAAACACCTGATTTTATTGCTGACTTTGAGCCAATAAGGGAGTGAAAAAGAAGAACCTCTGGGAGTCTTGCCGTGTTTCGACCCCAAAGGTTCTTCTTATGCTGAACTTATACTCCTCACACAATATTTATATTACACACAATCCGCTGCTTTTGTCAAGAGGTTTATGACATTTTTTTCCACAGACCTCTGGCCAAATTAATTTCCCAGGGCCGTTAGGCGCTCTTGTCGGGGACAGTTAAGTAGGGTTTGCGGCAAAAAGTTTTTCCTGGGGGCAGGGTGTGGGGTGTGGGGTGTGGGGTGTGGGGTGTGGGGTGTGGGGGGTGGGGTGTGGGATCA
>NZ_JASJFG010000618.1:0-1865 GCF_030065375.1 Microcystis sp. M49636_WE2
CTATTCTCGCTTTCCAGTCGATCCAGAAGGCTCGCTAAATTTTCTTGAGCTTGAGTGTAGGTAGTTTGGATAGAAAACATAAGGCGAGGGCAACGAGTTGATTCGATTTTAGCTTATTTCATCAACTGAGAAAACGGGTTTTTTAAAGAAACCCGTTTTCTGGACTTAGGGCGATCGATCTTCACTCCTACCTCATCCCAGAATAATTGACGAAAAACATCGATAAAACCCTATATAATCGCTTAAAACAGCGATACTTGACAAAATCGGGGGGGATAGGCTTTTGGATAGAATTTACCAAAAGACAGGACTTGGTTCCCTAATCCGTGCCATAGAAAACGGGTTTCTTTGAGAAACCCCTTTTCTGGAATAAGCCGCGATCGCTAGGAGTTGCTAACTCGCGCTAGACTGGATTCAAATAATTAACTTCCAATCAATTCAAAGCAAGGACAAACCCATGAAATATCGCGTCTTAATTGAGCAAGATGAAGATGGCATTTATGTGGCTGAAGTTCCCTCCCTACCCGGCTGTATTTCTCAAGGCAATACCCGGGAAGAGTTACTCGCCAACATTCAGGAAGCAATTGCTTTATATCTAGAAAGCCTAGAAGCGCACAATGAACCGATTCCACCACCAATTTCTGAGGAACTGGTAGAGGTTGAATTATGAGTGAACTTCCTTCTATCGCTGGTCGCCAAGTGGTTAAAGCACTAGGCAAGATTGGCTACGAATTAGATCGGCAGCGAGGAAGTCATATCATACTCAGACAAAAAGCCTATCCCTATCGACGCATCACCATCCCTGACCATCGAGAAGTGGCTAAGGGAACACTGAGATCTATCATTCGTCAAGCGGGATTGACAGTGGCAGAGTTTAAAACTCTCCTTTAGCTTGATTTGCCAGAGTCGAAACAACCGCTCATAAATCGCCAATTCAAAAATATACTATTAAACAATGTAAACGCTATATGAGTCAAGCTGCTGCTGCAATCAATACTAAACTAATTGATTCCCTTGCTCAAATTATCCTTTCCTTAACTGACGAAGAACAACAGCTTCTCCTACAAAAAATCCAGCATCCAGCCTTATCTGATGTCGATTGTCATCAAGGTTTTCCCTTTGATGTTCAAATTCCTAATACAGAAACGCTCGCCGCCATTGAAGAAGTAGAAAAACATCCTGAGCGTCTTAAGCGTTATACTAGCGTTGGGCAGATGTTCGAGGATTGGAACAGTGATTAAGACAACCCAAGTGCCGATTCCTGCCTTGATGCGTAGTGTCGAAGAAATTAAACTTGAATGGAGTTAAATATGGATTTTGTTCCTCAGCTTCCCCGGGATTCTGATCAACTTAAGCAAACTTTGGCAAAAGCACACCGCAATTGTCAAGAGATGGAATTAGTTGGATTACAATGAGAAGAAGCGATTAGTCGCTTAGAAGCGGAAAATCGTCAAAGACGAAGACAACAGCTAGAAAACCTAGAAAACGGGTTTCTTTGAGAAACCCGTTTTCTGGAGAAACAGGGCAAAATTATCGCCAAGTTCAAAACAACTGATCATCAAATCGACAATCTTCGAGACAATAACTGAGCTTTATTCCTGTCAATGATGCTAACAAAATATCTAAAACAAGCAATGGAACTGGCAACCTATGAAGTTCTAGAAGACGGTACTTTTTATGGAGAAATTCCGGGATTTGAGGGAGTATATGCTAATGAAACAACCCTCGAAGCTACTAAGGAACAGTTACAGGAAGTTTTGGAAGGCTGGGTTATTTTAGGACTACGCTTACAGCATCAGTTACCGATTATTGACGGTATCAATCTAACCCCTCAACAAAAAATCGCCTGATGCCACCTTTTGCCC
>NZ_JASJFG010000738.1:0-4689 GCF_030065375.1 Microcystis sp. M49636_WE2
TGAAAGAGCTGCCGTTAAATGTTCGAGAGTGGGACTGTCCGAACTGTGGGACACACCATGACCGAGATATTAACGCCAGTAAAAATATTTTGGCCGCAGGGCTTGCGGTGTCAGTCTGTAGAGCGACCTGATGACCAGAACAGAGTAAATCTGTTAAGGCAGGTGCGGAACCCCGCAAGGGAAAGAAGCAGAAACCTAAATCGTGAGGTTTGGGAATCGCCGTCCGTTTTACGGCGGCGAGGATGTCAAGCTAGGCAGGTTGCCAACAATCCTCACGAGTCAGACGAATTTGGGCAAGGGCAAAAATAGTCGGGATAATCCGGCCGTAATCAGTGGCGATCGCCTTCCAACCGAGATCAGCAATAAACCAACCCCATAGAGCCGGTCCCACCAAACTTAACACGGTTCTGACCGCTCCGTAGCGGGCCGCCGCCCGAGTCATGCCCTGTTTAGCCGTTTGTAGGGCGATTTGATTAGCAATTGCCCCACCCTGGACTAGGGCAGTCTTTGCCCCTTGATAGCGGGCAAAATGGAGAGCGAACTGCCCGGCGATATGTTTGAGCAGAATCGGTTTCAGGATAGAATTAACGGCGATGACGCTACTGCCTTTGAGGACTATATCGAGGGGATTATGTTGTAGGTGAACGGGTAAGGGTTGGAGAGTGTGGGAATCCGCGAGCGCCTTTTGAATTTGAATCGAGAGGGATTTTTGTTCCGATGGGGGGAGACGTTTCCAAGCTTTGTTAACCAGATGAAGATAGATTTCCGCTTCAATTTCCGTTGTCGGCATTTTTTGGGAGTAGGGAACCTTGAGGAAATGACAGACACGGACGAGAATTTGACGATAACTAACTTTTTCGGTTTGACCTTTTAATACTGTCACACCATCGGCAGCCAAATAACGAAAACGATCCTCGACGCTATCTAACCAACTATCCCAATCTTGACTTTGAACGGCGATTGCGTCCGGCGCTCGTAGATAATCGAGAGGGTTAAAACGACGGCAAAAGAGGATGTTAGTGATTTGCTGTAGTTCCTCCTCGGTGGCTAACTCCAAAGCTGTGCGTAGTTCGTCCAATGTGGTTTGTCCTCCTCAGCCCCAATAATCAACTTAGTTTCGCTAGTGCTGATTACTACTAATATTAACTCAAGGGTTCACAGGATTAGGAAGGCTAGTGACAAATTTTTCGATTAATGTTGGGATCATTGGTGCGGGTTTAGCCGGGTTAACCTGCGCTCGTCAGTTGTGCGATCGAGGTTATACTGTTAAGCTATTTGATAAGTCTAGAGGCATTGGTGGTCGTTTAGCCACGCGACGGGTTAATCGAGCCAATCAAGAGATGGCTGTGGATCATGGCTTGCCTTTTTTGACTATTCAGGGCGAAAAAACGGCGGCTTTAATTGATAATCTCCTGAGAGAGAATATAGTTACTTCTTGGTTTGATTCTAGCTATGTTGCTCCTTCTGGCATCAATAGCGTGGCGAAATTTTTAGCTCAAGGTTTAGAAATTGAACGAGATTTTCTGGTTACTCGTCTGGAAAATCGTCAAGGAAAATGGGTTTTAAACAATAACGGTCAAATTCGGGGGGAGTTTTCGGTGATTGTCCTGGCTATTCCCGCCCCGCAAGCAGCGTTATTGTTAGAAAACTCTCCCATAACTACTATGCCAGAATTGCGATCGATCGTTTACGATCCCTGTTTAACGGTAATGGCAGCTTATGGCGATTCTTTACCCGCAGTTGCTCCCTCCACCGATATCGCTTGGTTAGGACTTGATAGCAGTAAACGGCAATCATCCCCTGATTATGTCTTTGTTGTGCATAGTAGTGGAGATTTTGCGGTTAAATATCTCGATAGCGAGGATTTAGAAGCAGTTAAGCTAGATTTGCTCTCTCGTGCTTCTTTGCCTCTCCCCGATTGGTCTCAGCTGCACCGTTGGCGTTATGCTTTAGTCCGTCAGGGTTTAGCTGTACCCTGTTTAAGTGTTAATAGTCCTTTACCTCTAGTTGCCTGTGGTGATTGGTGTCAAGGAGGAGATTTATCGAGAAATTCTTCCCTAGAAACGGCC
The DNA here is from genome assembly GCF_030065375.1 of Microcystis sp. M49636_WE2. Taxonomy (NCBI): domain Bacteria; kingdom Bacillati; phylum Cyanobacteriota; class Cyanophyceae; order Chroococcales; family Microcystaceae; genus Microcystis; species Microcystis sp. M49636_WE2. The sequence goes on from NZ_JASJFG010000738.1 coordinate 2,070, forward strand.
TTAACTTCTGGGATAGCGGCGGCTAATCAAGTTCAGCAGCTACTCTCTTAAGAATCTAGAGACAGGTTTAAATTCTTAGGTTAAGCATAAGTTAACAAAAGTTTAAATATATAATAATGTAGATATCCTATACTGGGGGGTCGGTAACAATGGAAAAATTCAATTCTAAAGATAACTTTCTCTACCCTAAAACCAGCTACAGGGGTTTATTCACGCCACAAAATTTAGTTTTTAACGCTAACTTGCAGGAATTCGCCCTGAGAGTCTCTTTTATCGCTGGTTTACACAGTGGGGGAAAGCTTACCTCCACGGAAGCTTACGAGAAAATTAACCAGCTTTGGCAAGAGTTGAATACCAGTCAAAAATTCCTACTAGCTAATCATTTTGAGGATCACGGAGATTGAGAGATGGGGGTTTTTCAGTGATCAGTAAACAGTAATTAGTATCTAAAGTGCCACAGTAACAAAAGTGGGTCAAGTAGTTCTTAGTTATGTCAGAGCTTTCTGACCATAGCTGGCTTTCATCTTCTAGATAAAAATGTTACCAAAAGACAAAAACGGGTAATTCTCCCGCTACAATGTAATATTGAGTTGTCAAGAGAACAGTAAAAGAACTGCCAATTGCATCTAGATGCCCCAATATACTACTAAACAAGCAACGGAAAACCCTGTTGTGTCCGACCAGTCGGCCAAGAATCCCTTTTCACTATTTGGTCAATTTTGGGAAAGCCTAAAAATTGTGGCTCAACCCTATTGGTATCCAACGGAGTTAAATGGACGTGCCTTTGGAGATGTGATCATTTCTTGGGGAATGTCAGCTTTGATTCTTTTAAGTATCTTGGCAACGGTGGGGGTAGAAGCTTTTAGTAGCTACTGGAATCGTTATGTACTCGATATTATTATTGAAGATAGAGATCTTTCTAAATATCTAAATACGCTGTGGTTATCCAGTTTGTTGATTATAGGAACAACGGGGTTATTTGCTTTTTCTCAATTTATTCGTCGCAAAGTAGCCTTAGATTGGTATAAGTGGTTAACGAAACAAACCGTCAAAAAATATCTCAATTATCGCGCTTATTATAACATTGATTTTACCTCGAACTTAAAAAATCCCGATCAAAGATTATCTCAAGAAATTGAACCAATTACGACCATGACCCTAAGGTTGTTAATCACCTTCGTGGAAAAAGGGTTACAAATGATTACTTTTGCGATTATTCTTTGGACAATTTCTCGGCAAATTGCGGTTTATCTAATAATTTATACGCTCGCAGGAAATTTAATAGCAATTTATCTAACTCAAGAATTAAACAAAATTAATCAATCTGAACTTAATAATAAAGCTGATTATAATTATGCTTTAACCCATGTGCGTAACCACGCCGAATCCATTGCTTTTTTTCAGGGAGAAGAGCAGGAAGAAAAAATCATTGAAGGCCGTTTTGAACGGGTTATTCAAAGCTCGGAAAAACTGATCAATTGGGAACGGTTTAATAATCTTTTTAATCGGGGTTATCAGTCAGCGATTAGTGTATTTTCAATGTTTATTTTGACCCCGATGTTTATTAAAAATGAAATCGATTATGGGGAAATTAGTCAAGCGAGTTTATGCTGTTTCCTTTTTTCTAATGCCTTGGGACAATTAATTACTGAATGGGGAACATCGGGTAAAGTTTCAAGTTATATTGAACGGTTAGCTACCTTAACAGATGCCTTAAAAGTTGCCAGTGAAGAGCCGAAAAACTTAAGTCGTATTATCACCCTGGAAGATAATCGTCTAGCTTTTGAAAATTTTACCCTACAAACTCCCGATTATGAAAAGGTAATTGTGGAGAATTTATCGGTTTCTGTTCCTTTGGGAGAAAGCCTACTGATTATTGGCCCCAGTGGTCGAGGAAAAAGTTCCTTGTTACGAGCAATCGCCGGTTTATGGAAAGCAGGTAGCGGCCGTTTAGTGCGTCCTCCTTTAGCTAAAATGTTATTTTTACCCCAACGTCCTTATATTATCCTTGGCACTTTACGCCAGCAATTACTTTATCCCCATACCAATGAGCAGGTGAGCGATGAAGAATTAGAAAACATCTTAAAAAAAGTCAACCTGCAACATTTATTAACTGACAAAAATACCTTAGATAAACAAGTCAATTGGGAACAGATTTTATCTCTGGGAGAACAGCAAAGATTAGCTTTTGCTCGACTATTAATCACTAAACCCACTTTTACTATCTTAGATGAAGCAACCAGCGCTTTAGATTTGGCCAATGAAGCCAGCTTATATCAGCAATTACAGGCAAGTGAAACCACTTTTATTAGTGTTGGTCATCGGGAAAGTTTATTTAATTATCATCGATGGGTCTTAGAGTTAACAGAAAATTCCCATTGGCAGCTGTCAACTGTAGAAGATTATCAGCGCAAAAAAGTTAATGACCTGGTCATGACATCAAAAAAATCAGAAAATTTCTCGGCGGTAAAAATAGAGCCTTTGTCTGAGGTTAAAACTGAGCATGATGCGGAAATTGCCGGAGTTTCTGAAATAGCCGAAGGTTTGTCCCATCAACAAATGCAGTCCCTAACTGATTATTCTTTAAGTAACGTTCGGAGTCGTGCCAGTTTAGGTAAAA
>NZ_JASJFG010000870.1:0-2727 GCF_030065375.1 Microcystis sp. M49636_WE2
AAACCCTTATAGAGAAAGATATTTGGCGATTTTTGTCAATTGTTTTTGATCTAGAGCGAACTAATCAATTAAATCTCTTGCCAGATAAGGATTTAGTCGATTTATGCCCCCCTATCGAACCATACCAAGTAACGAAGAGCCGGATTCTGTGCTTTACCTTGACGGGAAGGGCTGTCATCATTTAAACTAACAATAAGTTATTTTTAAGTAAGTAGTCGGACATAAATTCTGTTGTCTATCTTAAGAAATGTAAATTGCCGTAATTCTTACTTACTCCTGACTCCTATCTCCTGACTCCTGACTCCTGACTCCTTACCCCACAGTTAACTTTACTTTTGTCCAACTACTTATTTCCTCAAATGTGTGACTTTCAATCCTCATCATTGTCATAACGAAAGGGAAGTGGAGAGTAAACTAATTGTCCAGTATTTACTCCCAAAACTAGGCTACAATGCCGAACATTGGTATCAACAAGTTAGCTTCGGTAAAGTCCGCTTAGACTTCCTTGTTTCCGCTCAAAAACCTATCAATAAAAGGCAGTTTTTATCCTCTCACTGTCTAATTATCGAGGCTAAAAACCCCAGAGAAAAGCTCATCAATCATCGTCACCGCTTAGGTTATTATCTCAACTACTTTAAAGTGCAGTGGGGATTATTAACCAACGGTGATGAGATTCAACTTTATCGAAGAAAACCCGATAAAATTTATTTAGTTTTTAGATGTTCTGGGTTAGAAATTGCCTCTCACTTAGAACAGTTAAAATCTCTGATTGGCTACGAAACCTTATCCCTAGGCATTCCACCGCTTAATTCTCCAACAATCAACAACAAAAATCCCATGAAAACCATCGCAATTTATCATCATAAAGGTGGTGTTGGTAAAACCACCGTCGCTACCAATCTAGCGGCAGCTTTGAGTAAAAAAGGTAAGCGAGTTTTATTAATTGATATTGATGCTCAAGCTAATAGTACCTTTGCCGTTGGTTTAATTAAGTTTCAATTCGATGATGACGATGATTTAAAAGATAAAAATGTCTTTCATTTGCTAGATAACAGTAACCGTATTTTTATTGAGAATATTGTCAGAAAGTCTCAAGGATTCAATCATCCAGAAATTGATGTTATTCCCTCTCACATATCTTTAATTGCTAACCAAGCTAAAATTAAAGATAATGCGGCGGTATTTGCTAGATTGGCCAGAAAATTAGAGAAAGTAAAGGATCAATACGATATTGTAATTATTGATGCACCTCCCGCACTTGATTTATATGCACGCATTGCTTTAATTGCAGCTGACTATCTAATAATTCCTTCTGATCTTAAACCATTTTCTAATCAAGGATTAGATAGCGTTAAAAACTTTGTTCAAGAGGAAATCAATGAAAGTCGTGGAGATTTGGGTAAACCAACCCTACAAATTTTAGGCGTTTTACCTTCCAAAATTTCCACCCATGCTCAATACTTAAAATATAATTTTCCCAAACAAAAACAAGTGATTCCAGACAAATATAATTTACCTTTGATGGAATCGACTATCTCGGAAAGAATGCCTTTATCTCGCTGTATAAATCAATACGTTACCGTGGGAGATTTAGAAATTCCTGCCCCCCAATCTATAATCGATTATGCCGAACATCAAGCTGATGCGGGAGTATCAGCAGCAGAATTTGAAGCCTTAGCAATTGAAGTTTTAGCTAAAATAGGAGTTAAATAAATGTGGAAATTTTTACGAGTCGATATTACTGATATTAATCCTTCCCTTCCCAGAGAAACCTTCTCTGAAACTGAATTAGAGAATTTAGCCAATCTTATTATTGAAATGGGTGGAATTATTCGCCCTGCTATTCTCAAAAAAGCTGATAATAAAAAAGTTGATGAACGTTATAATATTATTAGTGGAGATTTAGAATATTATGCTTCTGTTATCGCCAATCAGAAAGTTCCTGACATCGAGATGATTAACGCTTTTGTAGTTGATAAAGAAGCGGAGAGTATCGCTTTACAGCAAATACAGTTATTATCTCCTTCTCCTGGGTTAATTACCAAGCCCGAAAAAATAGATAATCCTCTAGAATTGAGGATGAGTAATCTTGAAAAACGATTAGAAACCCAGTTACAAGCAATCCGAGAGGAGTACCAAAAAGAAATCAAAAGACTGGAAGAAAAAATTATTATTTCTCCTCCTTCTCCTCCTTCTCCTCCTTCTAAGTCGATTTTAGAGCTTTTGAATAGCTGTGATGCTAATCAACTTAAAAAAGTGGGAATTCCACCTGCATCTGTTAATGACTTTCTGAAAAAACGTTCAGAAAAGCCCTTTGATTCTTTGGAAGATGTCCTAAATCGCCCAGTGTCAGGAGTTAAAGAGAAAAGATTAATTAAACTTATCGATTATTTGCTGACTTCTAATTGATTTTTGTGGGTGTGTTGAGCTACTTTAACACACCCTACCGATGGGTGTTATAATAATGGAAGATCAGGAAAAAATTCCGATCCGATAGCGGGCAAAGATTAACTAGAAGACGGGTGAAAAGAGAAAACTTATGACAACTACCCCAGTAATAGCTGATTCTTTAACAATTCCTCCCCTAGAAAACGGCGATAAATTAACTCGATGGGAATTTGAACGACGTTATCAAGGGATGCCCCATCTCAAAAAAGCGGAATTAATTGAAGGAATTGTTTATATGGCATCTCCCTTGAGAATTACCCAACATGGTGAACCCCACGC
>NZ_JASJFG010001104.1:0-1337 GCF_030065375.1 Microcystis sp. M49636_WE2
GTATTCCGCTTCAAATTCTGACCAGGGAATGAGGTTGGCCATAATTACCCAACGATTGTCTTGGGATAATTTCCCCTCAAAGGGCAGCTCGAAGTTTTCTGGTGGGGTTGAGGGTAACTCGCTTTTACGGTACATTAGCACTAATTAGAGAAGATGCAAGAGTGATGCAAGGGTTTTGAGCGATTCTAGCAGATTTAAGTGCATTTGGGAAGCTCTCAATCAAGCTAAAAGCCCTTTCCTGTAAGGTTTTTCCCATTATTCAGCAAACCCTAAATAAAGGCAATCTCCTGAATACTGATACTAAATCCGTTGAGTATAGGCTACATATCAGGAGAGGCACTCATGCAAGAGGCAAAAGGGAGAATAAATAATCGGTTTTTAATAACTGGATTTAGCATGAATCCTGAATACTGATTACTGTTTACTGATAACTGATAACTGAAAAGTTTCGCTAATCTTTAGATAAATTGCCAGAAACATACCAAGTAAAACCACCACCGATAACTGCCATAACTGCTAAAGCTAATAGTACTGGTCGGAGTCCGAATTGAGTTTCGGCGATACCCGCCACGGCTAAGGGTAAAGAGAGGGCAATATTAACGGCATTATTTTCTAAACCAAAGACTTTACCGCGCATTTCGGGGGGTGTATCTGCCTGTAGGGTGGTTTGCATGGGAACCCCGACTAAAGCGGCAAAAATCCCTAATAAAGCGGTCATAGCGAAGGCTAAAATTAAACTCTTTGTGGCTAGAGATAAACCGATTAAAGCTGCCGCCATACCCAGGGAACCCCAGAGACTTAATTGGGTGTGGGAGAATTTTTGGCCCCAATAACCCAAGGTAATCGCACTAACTGCCATTCCTGCACCACAGGAGGCTAATAAAAAGCCGAATTGAGAAGCTTTTAACCCGGGTAGTTTTTCGGCCATACTGACGGCTAATACTGATAGAGCGGCAAAAATACAGAATAAGATGACTAATTGAATCAGAGCGTTACGAACTTTATGATTTTTGTTGAGGTAACGAATGCCGTCGCGGATATCTTCCCAAACATGGGGCTGTTCTGCGGTAGGAATGACATATTTTTCGTTAGTTCGCAGGATAATTAGAATTAAACCGGCAATTATATAAAAAGCACCGACAATCATCACTTTGCCAATATCAAATTGTCCGGCTCTCGTGCCGAAAATGCTATCGGCAAAAGCTAATAGAGGTTCACCGATGGCAAAACCGATAATTAATACTGCCATGGTGGTTAAAGTGTTGAGGGAATTAGCGGGTAGAAGATGACGACGTTTTACCACTAATGGCAGGGTAGATTGTTCGGCGGGGGCAAAA
>NZ_JASJFG010000512.1:0-2707 GCF_030065375.1 Microcystis sp. M49636_WE2
TATAAATGCCGTTGGTATGGGAGAAATTACATCGAAATAGATAGATGGTTTCCTAGCTCTAAAAGGTGTAGTAATTGCGGGTATATTGCCCTTGAAAATGCCGTTAAATGTTCGAGAATGGGACTGTCCAGACTGTGGGACACACCATGACCGAGATATTAACGCCAGTAAAAATATTTTGGCCGCAGGGCTTGCGGTGTCAGTCTGTAGAGCGACCATAAGACCAGAACAGAGTAAATCTGTTAAGGCAGGTGCGGAACCCCGCAAGGGAAAGAAACAGAAACCTAAATCGTGAGGTTTGGGAATCACCGTCCGTTTACGGCGGTGAGGATGTCAATAATGGAAGGCTATCAACTCACGGTTCAAGTATTTGAAGAAGGCAGCGTAGAAATCCGTAAAGTAAGTGCCGTCTAACACTGCGTTGGAGCCGACTTCACCAAAAATACCGACAAAAATTACGGGTGATCTGCCGCCGCACAACTTCACCGTTATACTGAATCGGTTTTTAATAGCATGATTAACTGCCAATCCAACTTGAAAAACCCGCTCCCTTCTCCCCCACTGCTGTAACAAAAAACAACTATCCCCCGATAGCGATCGCTAAAGGTCGAATAATTGTAAATTTTTGTCAATGGGTGCGGTCAGATCGAAGAATCATCGCTAGAATGAGCCTAATTGTCAGGAATTTAGTTAAACAAGGTTTTTGGCAATATGCTAATCTGGCTAACAGGCTTTTGGGGGTGATATAGGGAAAAGTTCTGGCAATCGCGCCTAAATGGAGTGTTATACCGAAAGTTGAACCATATCGTTGCCTCAGAGAGTTTTATGCAGAAAGTTGACCTATAATATGTAGTTGGGCTGCTTCGTTTTTTGGTTGTGGCTGTCCTTGAAGATGATTTGTTAGAACCACAAAGTTTTCGTTATTGAGATTTTTTATGCAATCCGGTCTCCGCAGTGGAAAGCTTACAAAATGGAAAGATGAGCGTGGATTTGGTTTTATTCAACCCGTTGATGGGAGTCAAGAAGTTTTTTTGCATATTTCTGAAGTTAAAGATGCAACCCGTCGTCCACAAGAAAACGACACGATTTATTACCACTGCATAGTTGACTCAGATGGCAAAGTTCGAGCTTACAACGCATTTATTCTGGGAGCAAGAAACAAGTCAGAACCTTCAAGTAGTCGAACTAAACCCTCTGATGCCATCATTTCAAGCTTTCCGATAGTTGAGGTAGTTCTGTTGTCGCTTCTGCCTTTGTTTGGAGCTATTCATTTTACATGGACGACACGCAATCCCATTCCACTGATTCTTTATCCCGTAATGAGTTTAGTGACTTACGCTCTATACGCAGATGATAAATCTCGTGCTAAACGAAAGGATTGGCGAACTTCTGAACAAACGCTACATCTGTGTGAACTTGCAGGTGGATGGTTGGGCGGGTTTATTGCCCAGCGAATATTGCGCCATAAAGGTCAGAAAAAGTCTTATCAAGTCACTTTTTGGGCGATCGTGATCCTTCATTATGTTGTATGGCTGTTTTGGCTGTTTTCGGGAGGAACGCTATGAGGTATTGCGATTCTAAAAGCATCAGTGCGATGCCGAAGGCACTGCGTAGCAGTACGCTATCGCCGTAGGGTGCGTTCCCTAATGTGGCTCCCACTGCTCCACTGATCGATTTTGGGGAACGCACCATGCCCATTGATTAAAACTGTGGGTTAAAGTGTGGTGTGGGCTAATCTGACTAACAGGCTTTTGGACGTGATATAAAGATAGTATGGGTGACGGTTTATCTGATGACGGAGAATGGATATGTGGAGGATGTTTTTCAGGCATTGCTTACCCCGCTAAAGGTTAAAATGATCATGAAGAAATAGAATTACTCTAATGAAACTAGATCGTATTACGAGCCATCCAAACCGTATGAATGGGCAACCCTGCATTCGTAATCTTCGCCTTACGGTTCGTCGAGTGATTGAGCTACTGGCAACTTATCCCGATCGAGCAGAATTACATCAAGAGTTTCCCGAACTGGAGGATGAAGATATTCGACAAGCCCTAATTTTTGCCTCTTCCTACTTGGATGATCGCATCATTGAACTTCCTAATCGCTATGAAGCTGTTGCTTGATCAGGGACTACCGCTTTCTGCGGCAACTTTATTATGTGATGCTGGGATCGACACTATTCATGTTGGTGAAATAGGGATGTCTGAAGCTGAAGACTCAGACATTATCCAAAGGGCTAGAGACGAGGGACGGGTTGTTGCTACTCTCGATGCGGATTTCCATACATTGCTGGCACTTGATGTGGCGAATACTCCTTCAGTCATTCGCATTCGGGTTGAAAGATTACGCGCCCAAGCACTTACGAATCTTTTGTTGACAGTAATCGCTGAGTGCGAGGACGATTTAGAACAAGGATCAGCCATTACGGTTGAGCCAAGCCGTATTCGTATTCGTCGTTTACCATTAGTGTCTGATGTCTAACGGAAACGTTATACTGAATCGGTTTTTAATAGCATGATTAACTCCCAATCCAACTTGAAAAACCCGCTCCCTTCTCCCCACTCTCCTATACCTTTTAAACAGGATTTAGTATGACTATCTAGGGTTTGCTGAATAAGTACGGGCGAAGCATTCGGATAGAAAATCTACGTTTTCACCGATAGGTTATTGCCCGAATGCTTCGCCCCTACAGGACGCGGGCCGA
>NZ_JASJFG010000348.1:0-2902 GCF_030065375.1 Microcystis sp. M49636_WE2
GGGGTGTAGGGTGTGGGGTGTGGGTGGGGGGGGTGGGGGGCAGGGTGTAGGGTGTGGGGTGTGGGGTGTGGGGTGTAGGGTGTAGGGTGTGGGGTGTAGGGTGTGGGGTGTAGGGTTTTACCCATTTTCAGACGGTCAATTACCTAATTTTCAGGGAAAAAGTCCCTCAATTTTCGCCCCGATCACTCTCGGCTGGCACTTTTTGAGGTCAAAAAAGCCTAAAGATATTATCCCACAAGGTTTTTAGATTTATTCAGCCAACCCTAAATATTGCTAGATTTGGAGATTTGCGCTATTAAACCTCTTGCAAAAGTCAAAAAGTAATCAATCCTGATGCTGAAAGCATCTATTCTTCTTTCTGTTGCCTGACTTCTGCAAGAAGTCTATCCACTAATTCCGGCGGGGCCTGACAACAAATAGAGATTCTTTCCCCTGTACTGGGATGATTAAAAAGGATTTGATTGGCATGGAGATAATAACCACAATCTCCCGGGACCGCATCCGGTCGCGGTAATCCTCCCACGCCATACAAGGGATCACCGATTAAAGGATAGCCAAAAAAGGCCAGATGAATGCGAATTTGATGGGGTCTGCCCGTAAAAATTTGTACTTCTAATAGGGTACTATCGGGATGTTTTTTTAAGACTCGACCATCACTGCGGGCCGATAACCCATCTGTGAGCGCACCGTAAACGTAGCCTAAAATGGGATGGGCGATTTTCCCGATCGCTTGATTAATAGTAAAATTATCTGGTATGTCGCCCTGACCAACTAAAGCTCGATATATTTTGGTAATTTTCCCCTCTCGCATCTGTTGACTCAATTTAGCTCTGGCGGGCTTTGATTTCGCCATTAAGACTATACCGGAAGTGCCGCGACCAAGACGATGAATTGGATAGGGAGTGACCTCGACATAATGCTGATGTACCAGATGGATAAGAGTATGTTCGAGAAATCCACCCCCCGCTAACACTGGTAATCCCGAAGGTTTCGCCACCACTAACACCTCGGCATCCTCGTAGAGTACCTCAAAAAAAAGCGGTACATCCGGTTCTGTCCACGGCGGGCGCTGATAGGTCAATTGCTGCCCGATTTCCAAGATTGTATCGGGGCAAGCGGGACGACCGTTGACGAGAATTGCTGCTGATAAAATGCGATCGAGCCATTCTTCTGGGCTAGAATGGGGATATTTGCCCGCATAGTAGGCTAATAGGCTTAATCCTGCCTGATTTCTGCTAATTTTATCTCGATAAATCCAACCTTGATTGGGCATTGGGGAATTATGAATTATGAATTATGAATTATGAATTATGGTTCTTCGATTTGTGTTATGCGATGGATGGGATTACAAGGGATGAAAACCTTATATAGAAAGAAATTCGGGGATTTATGTCAATTGTTTTCGATCTAGAACTAACTAATCAATTAAGTCTCTTGCCAGATAAGGATTTAGTTGATTTATGCCACCCGATCGAACCATACCAAGTAACGAAGAACCTGAATTATGAATTGGGGAGAAGGGAGCAGGAAGAAGGGAGAAAAAGCTGTCTCCTGTCTCCTGTCTCCTGACTTCTCACCCAATGTTCGACAAAGATAAGCAAAAATTATTTATTGACTCCAAAGACTTGAGAATATTTAAATTAACATTCCGCAATATTTACAAATTCTTAAGAATTAATTGAGAAAGATTTTTATTTAACAACGATGTTACAATGGTTGCAGCGATTTTACTGAATTTCATAATGGGTTATTTTGTGCTTTTTTGGGCAGCAATGGTTGAAACCCTTGCCACACCGACAAGGTGATCCTAATTAAGACAGGTAAATCAGTCAATTTCACCCACAACGATGATCTTTTTTTTGTGTAGTTTTATTGCAAAAAAAAAGTTTTTTTGACAAAAAGCACAAAGTATGCAGGAGCAGTTATTGCAGAGTGGCGAAGTGGGGGAGTGGGAATTATGAATTATGAATTATGAATTGGGGAGGTGGGGAAGTGGGGTGTGGGGAGAATCAATAAAAATAATCTTCTGCCTCCTGCCCCCTGCCGACCGCCGACCGCCCCTGCCCCCTAAGGGCTTCCAGTGGGGATTTACTCTACGACCCAGGGAGTGATGGCGGGAGTCCAATTAGCCAATTCTGCATCGCTAAACCAGAGACTAACTTCATCTTTGGCGGTATCTGGACCATCGGAACCATGGATAAGATTGCGTCCGACACTAATGCCAAAATCACCGCGAATCGTACCAGGTTCAGCATTGAGGGGATTAGTGGCGCCAATAATTTTTCTAGCGGAGGCAATTACTCCTTCTCCTTGCCAAACCATGGCCACCACGGGGGAGGAAGTAATAAAATCGACTAGAGAACGGAAAAAGGGTCTTTCTTTATGAACAGCGTAGTGTTTTTCCGCTAATTCACTAGAAACCTGCATCATTTTCAACCCAACCAGCGTAAAACCTTTAGCTTCAAAGCGTTGAATAATTTCCCCCACCAGATTGCGCTGCACACCGTCGGGTTTAATCATTAAGAAAGTGCGTTCCATACTGCCTCTTAAAATTTAGCCATAAATTGTCACAAAACCCAGATTAACCCAGAATGGCATCCTAGAGAATGGCAGAATTTCGCTTCAATTGCTGAGTCAGCTTGCTGTCCGACTGAGATAGAAAGTGTTCGTTTTGTCTCCCGACACCCTAGAAAAACTTTTTTAGTAAACCCTAAATATAGTGGTAATTTAGAGAATTACTGGGAAACAAAAGGTAAAAAGGTTGACATCCTCGCCGCCCTAAAAGTGCGGCGATTCCTAAACCTCACGATTTAAGTTTCTGCTTCCACCACCGTCGCATACCACAGTTAAAAAACCATGTACTGTCTTACACAGAGTCCACAGACTTTCGCCCCATTTCAGA
>NZ_JASJFG010000517.1:0-2041 GCF_030065375.1 Microcystis sp. M49636_WE2
ATCTCTCAACAAAGCTCGAAAACCAGCTTGCTGAAAATGAATATCCGTTGTTAATGCTTCCGTTATTCTACGCTCTTCCATTACAATAAAAGAAATACAGTCAACAATTCCCCAATTTTTATCGTTTCTTTGACAATATAGTTGAAAAGCTTTTTGATAAAGAATTTCCGATAAGGGAATAACTGTCACTGTTCTGTCCTTTTCTAATGAGGACAATAATTTAATTGACTTAGAGCGATATTTTTGTTTAGATAAAGCATTGCCAATCTCTAAAATAATGGCTCTGGTTGTAACTAAAGGTGTTTTTGAAGTTTTTAATTGTTGGGCAATGGCAAGTGCTTTATGATGATAATCGTCCGTAGATGAAGATAAAGCGATCGCATAACTTGTATCGAGAAATTTCTCAGGGTTCATGCTCTTTTTCTTCACCATATAAATATTTATCTAGATTTTCTGACCAATCAGAGGGGCCGTCTAGTTGTAATGATTCTGCTGTCTCTAAAAAAGAAGTGAGTTCATTATTTTCATCCGATAAGTTATCAACAATAATGCGGACACGAGTATTAGCCTTCAATCTAACGGGTTGCTCTGGATGAAAGACTTTTCCGTCAAATAATGCGTCAATAGAATTAAGCATGATCTGTTGGTGAAATGATTTTTACTTGAAATACCCATATTATAAATGTAACACACCAAATTGATTGTTATTCGCTGTCATCTTGTTGGTTAAACTTTAAAACTGCCATTGCTTGGGATAGGAACGCAAAGGGCGATCGCTTTTTGATGAGGAGGAGGGGCGATCACATATCGTATTTTTCTATTATCATAGTAAAATCAGGCAAATATTTTGAAAATAACATGAAAATTAAAGCTCTAATCTGGCAAGAAGATGGTATTTGGTGCGGTTCCGTACCGGCATTGCCAGGCTGTCATACCTGGGGAGAAAGCTACGAACAATTATTAGAAATGTTGCAAGATGCAGTTCAAGGATGGCTTGAAGTTGCAAGTCAAGAAACAGAAATTGAAGCAGAAAAAGAGCTAGTCGAATTATCATTATGAAATCTATTTCTGGCCAAGCCCTTTGTAAAATTATTGAACGTTATGGTTAGCAGTTAAAACGCATTAGTAGTAGTCATCATATTTATACAAAACAGAGAATGAAAGTTATTTTATCCGTTCCTGTTCATGGCAATAAAGATTTACCAATTGGTACTCTTAAGAGTATTTTGAAAGATGCTGATCTGACCGAAGATGACTTGAGATAACGGTGATCGCTGTTTTCTTGTTGATTAAATCTTAAAAACGCGATCAGGTTTTCTTTTGAAATCTAGGGTAAAGCTGTTAAAACAAAACGGATAGACGTTGCCACTACCGCCGTAAACAAAATCCCAATCAAAGCCCAAACCTGATTGCCCTGATTGCTTTCTACCTTTTCTATCTGTAATTCCATTTTATCGAATCGCTTATCCATTGAATCCAATCGTTTCTCTACATTATCAACTTTGGTTTCTACAGTAGCCAATCGAATCTGTACTTGATTCACATCTTTAGAAATTGTATCTAGCTTCTGATTCATTTCTGCTAGAACTTCGCGCAAATCTGTTTCGATGATAGTCGGTGTTGGCATAACTCATCTTGTTAATCAGGCTGACACACTCATTTTAATCTATTTTTTTGCTGAGGGAACGGCCTCTTCTCAAAATATAGCAATTCTCATTTTAAGGTTTCATGACATTAAAACCCTTGCACCTAGAGGGGTTAATAATTCTTAACGAATCTCTAGATCGCTGAAACAACGCAAAATCGTTTCAAAATGAGAATAGCTGGTACGAATTGCGGTGCAGACAATACCTTACTCAAAAAACCCTGCGCTACTATTAGAACTAGAGGCGATCATTTGAAGGGCAACTGAGCCACCGTATAATGTTCAAATTCATACTGGAGTCCTAACCCATGCAAGTGAAACTTTCGGAGCAAATCTCGTCTGCGGATGCGGAAAATATTTTAAAGTGCTTACCAGACTGGATTCAGGATGCCCTGA
>NZ_JASJFG010000232.1:0-1444 GCF_030065375.1 Microcystis sp. M49636_WE2
AGGAATACGCTCTGCGTCCGATCCGCAATCAACCCCTGTTAGCCTATCGTTTTGTTAATTATCTCCGTCGTCAATCGAGAAGCGGTATCACTAATGTGCCGCGGCAAGAAATGATCCGGATTCTCTCCGATGAAATTAGTGACGATGAGGGGGAAACTAGCTTAAGTTTACTGGATCAAAATGCGATCGCTACCTACGAAGATCAACGCACTTGTCAAGAAGCGCAAATTCAACGGGCAAAAGTTCAAGAGAGTTTTGCTAGGTATCTAGAGGAAAATGTTAGTCCGGAGGCGGTGACTTGGTTTAACCTCTATCTAGGGGGCCAAGGCCAAGATGAGATCGCCAAAGAGATGAATATTCCCATCCAACAGATCTATCGTCTCCGGGAAAAAGTTGGCTATCATGCGATTAAGGTTTTTGCCCTCAAGGAAGGGACAGAATTAATCGCTGAATGGTTACAAATCAGCCCGAAAGAGCATAATTTTGGCTTAACTCTCAGTCAATGGCAAAGTTACTATGCTGGTCTTTCTCCCACGGGTAAAAGCGTTATCGAGGGCTTAAAAGCGGGTAAAACCCTTGAGGAAATCGCTGGCGAATTAAACTGTAAACGCACACAAGTGGTCAAAGAATGGACGCAACTTTATCTAAGCGCCCAAAGTCTTAGGACAAAAACCTAATCAGGAGTCAGGAGATAGGAGTCAGTATTCAGGAGTCAGGAGACAGCTTTTTTTCCCATCTCCCCAATTCCTAATTCATAATTCCTAATTCATAATTCATAATTACCATCCCCTTTTTGATTTTTGACTTCAAGAAATATGTGGATTATTAGCAAAAAAGTCGGGGTATTTACCCATTATTTAACCCCTACGGGTACATTTACCCCCAGCATCGACAAAGCCAGTAAATTTTCTGCTCGGGAAATGGCGGATATTATGGCTAAAAAATACGGCGGAATAGTAGAGGCCATGAGATAATTATGACCATTGGTATTTGGATTTTAGGGGATCAATTATGGACAGGACAAGCGGCCTTAGCTAATTGTCAAGCCTATTCACAGGAAACACCAGTTATTTTAATTGAATCCCACAATCATATTCGACAAAGACCCTATCATCGGCAAAAATTAGTTTTAATCTGGTCGGCGATGCGTCATTTTGCCGAAGAATTAAAAACTTTAGGATGGTCTGTAACCTACGAAGTTGCTGAAGATTTTGAACCGATTTTATCTGCTTGGATTAAGCGATTAGGTATTAAAGAATTACAGATAATGATGCCTAATGATTTGCCTTTTCTTAGATTAATCAAAAATCTCAATTTAGACTGTGCTATAACCCTAATTGATAATAATCACTTTCTCTGGACAAGGACAGATTTTAATAATTGGGCTAAATCTCGTAAAAGACTATTACTAGAGGATTTCTATCGAGAAAGTCGCAAAAAATGG
>NZ_JASJFG010000937.1:0-8058 GCF_030065375.1 Microcystis sp. M49636_WE2
GGCGGCGGATTTGCGGGTTTATACACGGCCAAAGCCCTAAAAAACGCCCCCGTTCATGTTACCCTCATCGATAAGCGAAATTTCCATCTTTTTCAGCCCCTCCTCTATCAAGTCGCTACTGGGGCGCTGTCTCCGGCCGATATCTCCTCACCTTTGCGCTTAATCCTACGGGGTCATGAGAATACAGATATTCTCCTCGATCATGCCATAGATATAGATCCGGTCAAGGGAGAAGTGATCTTGGAAGATCACCCGCCAATCGCCTACGATCAGTTAGTCATTGCCACGGGAGTCAGTCATCACTATTTTGGCAATGATCAATGGCAGCCCTACGCTCCAGGGTTAAAAACCATTGAAGACGCAGTAGAAATGCGTCGTCGCATCTATCTCGCTTTCGAGAAGGCCGAGAAAGAAATCGATGCCGAAAAGCGGCAAGCTTTATTAACTTTTGTAATTGTCGGTGGCGGACCGACGGGGGTAGAATTAGCAGGAGCGATCGCTGAAATTGCCCACGGTGCGCTTAGGTCTGATTTTCACCAGATTAACCCCACAGAAGCGAAAATTTTGCTCTTAGAAGGGATGGATCGGGTATTACCTCCCTATGCGCCCGATTTATCCGCTAAAGCTGCCGCTTCTCTCATAAAATTAGGGGTGACAGTGCAAACTAACAGCATCGTTACCAATATTGTTGAAGGTTGTGTCACGGTCCGTCAGGGAGAAAAGACGACAGAAATCGCCGCCGAGACAATTTTATGGGCAGCAGGGGTAAAAGCATCGAGAATGGGGCGAATTTTGGCCGAAAGAACCGGGGTAAATCTCGATCGCGTCGGCCGGGTAATCGTCGAACCCGATTTAAGTATCGCTGGTTATGCCAATATTTTTGTGATCGGGGATCTGGCTAATTTTGCCCATCAGGGAGATAAACCTTTACCCGGAATTGCTCCCGTGGCCATGCAGGAGGGCGAATATCTGGCCAATTTATTAATTTCTCGCCTAAAAGGGCAAAGTATTAAACCTTTTCATTATATCGATCGAGGTAGTCTGGCAGTTATCGGCCAAAATGCGGCCGTGGTTGATTTGGGATTTGTCAAGTTTTCCGGGTTCATCGCTTGGTTAGTCTGGGTTTGGGCCCATATTTACTATCTGATCGAATTTGATAATAAATTAGTGGTGATGGTGCAATGGGGTTGGAATTATTTTACCCGCGGTCGTGGCGCTCGTTTGATTACGGGAGAGGGGCAGAATTTAGCCTCGGGACAATTGCCGCAAAATCACAGCCAAAATAATAATCTGGCCGTTTCTAACCAGACGGAAACTCTCTCTCCACCGATCATAAAAGTGTGAAAAAATAGCCGTGATTATCCAGTTATCAGTTAGCAGATAAGAACAATCGATCATGAAAATAGAACATCCTAAAAGTCTAGAAATTACCCCAGAGGAAAGCCAAGAATTAGAATATTTACGAGTTACAATTGAACGAGCGATCAAAGATGGTGTGATCACAAGAATAGAATTTGAATCGATTAAAACGATCATGTTTTCTAACAAGAAA
Source organism: Microcystis sp. M49636_WE2 (assembly GCF_030065375.1). Lineage (NCBI taxonomy): Bacteria > Bacillati > Cyanobacteriota > Cyanophyceae > Chroococcales > Microcystaceae > Microcystis > Microcystis sp. M49636_WE2. Next base: position 1,553 of record NZ_JASJFG010000937.1, read on the forward strand.
AACAATCCCGACCAAATCCTTCGGCAAGTGACACTCTATCGCCATTTAGTCGTTGAAAAACTGAATAATAGCGAACTAATTTTTGAATCTCCTCAATAGGGTGAAATGCTGTTGTAAGCTGCCCGCGCATTTAAATTGCTTGTTGAGATAGGGTGCATCTCACATTTGCAGGAATACCGACAATCAGCAATTGTCAGTGACTCTTAGATGATGACAAATGTATCAGCAGCTGCGTGTAAGCATCCCACCGAAAAGCTAATGCGCGGGGGGTTTGGGGGCGGCGCCACGCCCCCAACGGGGGGTTTGGGGGGTAGAACCCCCCAAAAGCTTGGATTGAGTAATAAAATCGGAAGTAATGCCCAATTTTAGCCGAGAGTTTCCAAGTAAAAATCCCAATTGGTAGATTGACAAAAATGAGATGCACCCTTACCTCCTGCCTTTTGCCTTTGTTAGCCTATTCTTTTTTGTCGCTACCCGGAAAAGCTCGACCTTGAATATTTTCTAAAGCTGAAACTGCCGCTTGGGAACCGGCGATAATATCTCGTTCTTCTCCCCCTAAATATAAGCGGCCAAAACTGCCCACGGAAGTAACGTGTAGGATATTAATTAAAGCAGCTTTTTCGGCCTGATTAGCGGCTAGGGAAGCGTAGGCGGCCGGTTGTACTTCTAAAACGTATAAAGTCTGTCCTGCCATTAACATCATACCCCGAGAACTACGGTTAATTAATTGGGCTTGGTAAGCGTCAATGTTGCGAATAATTTGGCTGGAGACAATTTGCGGTTTCAGACAATCGCGCTGACTAACGCCTAAATACTGCAAAATTGCCTGACCGGCCGCCCTGACCTCTCCCTGACTGCTAGAATGGAGTTCTAAGAGTCCGTAGAGTCGTTCTACGAATAGAACCCCCGGACGAACCACGGCGGATTTGAGGGCAATATCGGTGATGCGATTAATCTCGATGCCGGGGGAAATTTCAATCCAGAGGGAAGCATCCCCGGGTAAGGGTAAAAATCCTTGGGCGACTGTACCGATGTAAGCAGCGTGTTGAAGCTGTAAATTGTCAAGATAAACGTAACTGCGAAGTTCTACACCCAAGCTAATTTCTCCCTCTCTGGTCTATCTTAAAAGTTATGGGGACAGTGATAGGTTCTGCCGCCCTATCGATCGCCTTGAGGCGACAGTGAGACCTAAAATGTCTTTAAGTGCCGTTTCTGTCCTCTAGCAAATCCCCATTCCAACCCCGGAGCGACGATTAATCAATCCTTAATTAGGGCTTAGGCATTACCATCTTTCACTATAGTATAGAATTGACGGCCTTTAAATTTGCTGGGGAGAAGGGGTAAAAAACTATAATTATGGGTACAAACTGAGGAAAAACCAGCATGACGATTCTTTTAGGGGGAGATATCGGGGGAACTAAAACCATCCTGCGTTTAGTGGATTGCCAAAACTCACCGGATAGTCCCCAACCCCGGCTAATTACTCTCGATCAAGAAATTTATCCTAGTGAACAATACCCCGATCTGGTGCCGATCGTCCAGCAGTTTTTGGCCCGACAAACCACTATTCCCCCAGTGGCAAAAGCTTGTTTCGGTATTGCCGGTCCAGTGGTTAACAATAGTTCCGAATTGACCAATTTAAGTTGGTCCCTAACTGGCGATCGCCTAAGCCGCGAGCTGCAGATTGAGCGGGTAAAATTAATTAATGATTTTGCGGCGATCGGTTATGGGGTGTTAGGATTAGCCCCAGAGGAGCTGCACAATCTACAGTCGGCCCCCGCAGTACCAGAGGCCCCGATTGCGGTTATCGGTGCGGGAACTGGGTTAGGAGAGGGTTTTTTGATCCCTGTCTCGAAGGGTACATATCGGGTGTTTGGTAGTGAGGGTTCCCACGCCGATTTTGCCCCTCGATCGAGTTTAGAATATCAACTATTAAATTATCTCTTGGAACTCTATAATATCGAGCGAATTTCGGTGGAGCGAGTGGTTTCTGGCCCTGGAATCACTTCTATCTATCGATTTCTCCACGATAGTAACTATAGTCAGTCATCACCGGCCATGGCGGAAATTTACCGCACTTGGTTAGCAGAAATGGGTAAACCGCAAAAAACCGTCGATTTAGCGGCTAAAATCGCCAGTTTTGCCCAAGATAACTCGGATGATCTCTGTTATCAAACCATGAAAATCTTTGTCGAGGCCTACGGTGCGGAGGCGGGCAATTTAGCCCTCAAGTTGCTTCCCTACGGAGGATTATACATAGCGGGGGGGATTGCGGCCAAGAATCTTCCCCTAATGACCGAGGGGAGCTTTATGAAGGCTTTTCGCGCTAAAGGTCGCATGGCAGAGCTATTAAGCAATATTCCCGTCCATATCGTCCTTAATGCTCAAGTGGGACTGATGGGAGCGGTTTACTGCGCTAGTCAGCTATGAGGGGGGGGTTTAGTGGAGATGGCTAGGGATTATTTTCAGAATATTATCGCCCCGCAGGCGGGCCAGATTGCTCTTTATTGGCCCTGCCTGTTGCCGATGAGTTCAGATTAAAAGGATTAAAAATTATGGCTCTCCTAGACTGAGTATGATCAATTAGTAGCAAAATGCCAATTTAAGAGGACTCTTCGCCTAAAGTTATCAGACAAGACTTTTAGGACTATCTTGCGGAAGAAACTATCAGTATAGACCTCGTTTCCACACAGAAACCAGAAGAGCCTCATTCCTTATCAGTGATCAGATTGCAGTTTTAAGTAGAAGGTGTTAGCTGAAAACTTCGGAACTTTCTTTTCCCCGATTACTGTTTACTGTTCACTGTTGACCGAAAAATCCCCAAATACCCTAACGGATCACCGCTCACTGAATAATTATGTCTCAAAAAAACGAAACAACTGCTTTAATAATCGCTCTTTTAGCCACTGCGGGCATTTTAGGTGGGGGTTACTTCTGGCTACAAAGTCAATGTGCTGCAGGTAAAGAATTTTTTCTCTGTGGCAGCGGTAAAAGTCCGCAAAAATCCCCAACATCGGGAAGTGCCTCCTCTCCCTTACCCCCTCCCCCTTCCCCCCAGGGAGTGGTCAGTTTTGCCCCACCGACTTCTATCCCCAGTGGCACGACAATTCGCATTAACGGCTCCACCAGTATGGTACAGATTAATCAAGCCTTAAAAGCCGCTTTAACTGCCAAATTTCAGGGGGTAGAGGTCTTGACAAATGCTCAAGGATCTGATAGGGGATTAGAGGAAGTGTCCCGGGGGGTGATCGATATTGCGGCGGTGTCACGACCTTTAACCGAGTCGGAACGCTCTCAGGGATTGGCTTCTAGTCCGATCGTTCGAGATGCGATCGCTGTTGTGGTGGGAGTAAAAAATCCTTTTGCGGGGGGGTTAACCACTGCCCAAGTTAAAGATATTTTTACCGGAAAAATCACCTCTTGGTCGGAGGTGGGCGGTTCTGCAGCTACTATTCAAGTGATTAATCGTCCTCCTATTAGTGGCACTTATCAAAGTTTTCGTCAGGAAGTGCTGCAAGGGGGAGAATTTGGTACAGGAACTAATTTCAAAATGATGGATAGGGATGCCACTACCCCAATTTTGCGAGTTTTAGGACTGAATGGCATTAGTTACGCAACCTATAGCCAAATCGCCGACCAAAAAACCGTCAGGGCGCTCGCTGTGGACGGAATTTCAGCCAGTGAACCTAATTATCCCTGGCAGCGTACCCTTTACTACGTTTACAAAGAACCTGCTAGTGAAGCGGTCAAAGCTTTTATGGGTTTTGTGGCCTCTAGTGATGGTCAAGAAGCGATTTTTCGGGCTAATGAAGACTTACAAAAGTAGTTAGCGAGAATATCTGAAAATCTGGGAAATTTTACGCCTTGCATGACTAGGGTAAGCATTGCCTATTTTACTGTGGAGACGGGGAAGCATTGAGAATGGTTAGCTGAACACCATTATCTTTTTCATAAACGATCGCCACGGGAATGGTCAACCTGGAATCTTTTTTCGGTAGATATGAAATTAGAAATTTCTCAGGTGAGACGAATGGAGTCATAAATTAAGTTATTCATTCCCATCGGCGATTCTACTGTTAAAATCAGAAAAAAGACGAGCTTAAGGTGGTATTGATGTCTATCATTAAACGGCGCAAATTTTTGGTTGGCTTGGTTTTGAGCCTTTTTTTCCATCGATTCTCAAACCAAAGCGTTTCAGCGCAGGAAAGTCAATCAGTCAACATTCAGTGGCGCGTTCCCGCAGAACAGGTGAACACTGTTCGGGAAGAATTGAACTTTGAAGGGCAAGTCATTCCAGACAAGTCAACGATAACGGATGATCGGGGATTACCCCTTATTTATATTTTAATTGGGGCAGTTGCTTTGGGGCAGATTGCCACAACTTTATTAGAAATTTATAAAGATACTAAATATGGAGGAGTTATTGTCCGTAAAAACAAAAAAGGAGAATTGTTAATCGAAAACAACGCAAATTTAGAACGAGGGACAATTATTATCGATCAAGGTAATGAAGTCAAGATAATTTTTAGAGAAAAAAACGATCCAAAGGCAACCGAACTCATCCAAGCACTAACCCCATTAATAAAATGATGTGGAAGGAGTAAGGTAATGAAAAAGGCTTTTTGGGGATGTTTGGCATTAACGGGAATAACAGCTAGTCTTGTTGGTATAAAAATAGCACAAGCTCAGCGTAATTCCTTGATCGTAAAAGATGCTAATGGGAAAGAAGTTATTGTTTATCAAGAAAGCCATGCTTTAGTTATTTGGGCTGGAGATTATAAAAATTGGGGAAAATTAAATAACCTTCAATATGAAGCGAAAGAGGTCGTAACGGCACTACAAAAACAAGGATTTCAGGTTAGAGAAATTCCCAATCCCAATCGAACTAAATTGAGTAATGGGATCAAGGATTTTATCGATGATTATGGTTATCGACAGAATAATCGTCTAGTGATTTTTTTTGCAGGGCATGGTTACACTCGTCAGCAGACCAAAGGATATTTAGTTCCCGTTGATGCACCCGATCCGATTGTTGATGAACAGGGCTTTCTGAAAGCGGCATTGTCAATGGAACAGATTAATTCTTGGGCAACTCAAATGGAGGCAAAGCACGTTTTATTTGTGTTTGATAGTTGTTTCTCGGGAACGATTTTTAAACAAAGATCTAATGGAGAGGATGCGGGAAATGCTTATATCCGAGATGTGATGAATAAACCCGTGAGGCAATTTTTAACGGCTGGTGATGCGAATGAAAAAGTTCCTGCAAAAAGTGTATTTACGCCGCTATTTTTGAGAGCATTAGAAGGGGAGGCTGATTATACAAAAGATGGGTATGTAACGGGAAGTGAATTAGGTCTTTATTTGACGCAACATCTTCCCAATTTAACAAGGGGAAATCAACATCCTCAATTTGGGACGATTCTAGATGTTAACTTAAATCGGGGAGATATTGTTTTTCGCTCATCTATAGCCGTAGTATCCCCCCAACCCAGTCCATCACCTCCCGTGCTTACGCCACCGAAACCAACACCATCAAATCCGCCAATCCAACCGCGATCGACCCTCATCTCCTCAACCACTGGCGTGGACTATACAACGCTACGAGAACTCCTGCAACAAAAGAAATGGAAAGAAGCTGATCAAAAAACGTCTGATCTCATGCTAGCGGCAGCTAAGCGAGAAGCGATCAATGAAGAATCCGCCAAGAAATTTTCCTGTGAGGATTTGCGGATGATCGATCGAGAGTGGTTAGCGGCTTCTGGTGGTAAGTTTGGCTTCTCGGTACAATTGGCGATCTATAAGCGGACAGGCAATTCCATCGGCAGCTATAATGACAAAGCTTACAGTCGCTTTGGAGATGCCGTCGGATGGCGAGCAAACGGGATTTGGAAATCTAGTGATGAATTAACTTTGGGTACAAACGCATCATCTATTGCACCCGAAGGACACCTCCCAGCCGCGGTTTGGCCGACCGGCGACCGGGGTTTGCTTGGTCTTTCGCGTTTGTATATGGATAGGGAGGAGGGTGGGTGGCTCTGGTGGCGGCTCTCGGAGTGCAGCCTATAAATCTTAGCCTATAAGGCGTTTCGCAGTTTTTTCAAACTCCGATCTTATGAGGTTTCCCTAATGTATAATTATGAGTCAACAAGACAAATTGTTAACTAAAATCCTTCTAGGAAATGCCGATACGAACATTCCCTTTGAGCAGCTTTGTCAACTGCTGAGAAAACTTGTCTTTTATGAAAGAATACGAGGAAGTCATCATATTTTCATTCAAGAAGGAATTGAAGAAATTTTAAATCTACAACCTAAACAAGGAAAAGCAAAGACTTATCAAGTCAAACAAATTCGTAATCTAATTTTAAAATATAAATTAGGAGGGAAAGATGAAAATTAGCTATGAATTAATTATTTATTGGAGTGAGGAAGATCAAGCTTTTATTGTTGAAGTTCCAGAATTAGCAGGATGTATGGCAGATGGAGAAACCTATCAAGAAGCTGTACAA
>NZ_JASJFG010000942.1:0-4856 GCF_030065375.1 Microcystis sp. M49636_WE2
AATAATGCCGTTGACAAGAGCTAAGTTAAGATTGAAGGGCATTCAGTTGTTAATTCGTGTAATTCTTGAGTAGGGCGAAAATATGACGACACTACTTGTACAAGCGACCTCGGCTCCTTTGATGATTGATCTTCCTTGGATTATGCCGATGACGGAGGAGCAATTTTATGAATTTTGTTTAGCCAATCGAGATTTACGCATTGAACGCAGTGCTAGTGGAGAAGTGATCGTTATGCCCCCTGCTTTTTCAGATACGGGTAATCGCAATCTTAATATAGCTGTGCAACTGGGGAGTTGGTCAGAACTAGATGGGACGGGGCTTGGGTTTGATTCTAGTGCGGGTTTTACGCTGCCCAATGGTGCGACTCGTTCACCCGATGCTGCTTGGATTAAATTAGAACGCTGGAATGCTTTAACAGAAAAACAAAAAGCCTCTTTTGCCCCCATCTGTCCCGATTTTGTCATTGAATTACGTTCTGCTAGTGATACAGTATCCAGTTTGCAGAAAAAGATGGAGGAATATATTGCCAATGGTACTTTATTGGGTTGGTTAATCGATCGCCAAAATCGCCAAGTCTATATTTATCGCCCCCATCGAGAACCGGAGATTTTAAATGCTCCTGAAACCATTAGTGGTGATCCAGAATTGCCGGGGTTTGTATTAGTAATGGCTAAGATTTGGTAAATGCGATCGCTGATGAAAGGTTCCGTCAATATAGAACAGCCAAGCACGATTAACGCTGTCCTATATTGTTTCTCAAGAGAATCCACTCAACATCGATAGAACAGCGATAACTAATCATCCTGTTAAGATTGGGTCAGGGTAGCTAATTCTGAGGCCAAAGGATCAACCCGGCGTAAATTTGCCCCTAATGCTCCTAATTTACCCTCTAAATTATCGTAACCTCGATCGAGGTGATGGAGTCCCTGCACAATAGTAGTCCCCCGGGCTGCCAATCCTGCCACCACCAAAGCTGCCGAAGCGCGTAGATCCGTGGCCATCACCGGCGCCCCGGAGAGGAAAGGCACACCGCGCACTAAAGCCACATTTCCTTTGACCTTTATATCTGCTCCCAGACGCTTTAATTCGGCCACATGACGCAGACGATTTTCAAAAACCGTCTCATTAACCACACTACTGCCCTCGGCTAAAGTTAACAGAGCCATAAATTGGGCCTGCATATCTGTGGGAAAACCGGGATAGGGCAGGGTTTCGATATCGGTGGCTTTTAAGTCTTTAGGGATAATCCGGAGACGATTAGGACCATCTTCCACCACTTCTGGACCGATTTCGTGCAGTTTGGCAATTACCGAAGCTAAATGGCTGGGAATTACGGGATAAAGACTAATTTCTGAGCGGGTAATCGCCCCGGCTATCAGTAAAGTCCCGGCTTCAATGCGATCGGGAATGATACTGTAATCGGTACTGTGCAGACGGGAAACTCCCTCGATGACAATTGTATTGGTTCCGGCACCGCGAATTTTTGCCCCCATGGAAACACAAAAATTGGCTAAATCAATCACCTCTGGCTCCTGGGCTGCATTGCCGAGAATGGTTTCCCCGTCCGCTAAAGTCGCCGCCATCATTAGGGTTTCCGTCGCTCCCACACTGGGATAATCCAGATAAATATTCGCCCCTTTCAGACGACCATTACCCTTAACGCGGGCGTGTACCATGCCACCATCGATTAATACATCTGCACCCATTGACTGTAGGCCCCTAACGTGCAGATCCACCGGTCTGGCCCCAATGGCGCAGCCGCCGGGGAGGGGAACTTTTGCTTCTCCTAAACGGGCTAAAATCGGTCCAATGGCAAAAAAACTGGCCCGCAACTGGGAGACGAGATCGTAGGGTGCTTGAGCTTGTTTGAGGTCTCTGCCATCAATCTCTAGTCTATCTCCGGTGCGACGGACCTGCACGCCCAAAGCCGAGAGAATTTGACTCATCCGCTCGATATCGGCTAGGGCTGGTACATTACTAATCTGGCACTCGTCGGAGCAGAGTAAAGCTCCCGCCATAATCACGAGAGCGGCATTTTTGGCACCACTGATCTTGACTTCACCCCGGAGAGAGTGACGACCTTGAATTTCTAAATAGGGATGCTCGGTATCGATGGTCATAGGATGATTCATTTATCTTAGTTGGGAGTCTTGGCTAAGGAAAGCTTCGGTAAAATGAGACTGCATCTTATCAGATTTTTGAGGAAATTATTGGTGATTCTACCCCGAAAAGCGATTTTTGTCTTAATTATCTGAACTATCTTGACTTATGGATTGTCCGATAGTATAATAAAAGATTGTGAAAGAAAAATGCGGAACTGGCGGAATTGGTAGACGCGCTAGATTCAGGTTCTAGTGTCTGCAAAGACTTTCGGGTTCAAGTCCCGAGTTCCGCATTATCTCCCTCAAAACGTAGTTATTTAGGGCAGCCCTAGCGGGGTGAAAAATCCGATTGGCTATGATTAGCAGTGTTCAAAACCCTTTAATCAAGCAAATTCGCAAGCTACACCGCACTAGAGAGCGACAGGAGCAGAATTTGTCCTTAATTGAGGGAACCCACTTACTAGAGACGGCTTTAGCCGTGAATTGTTCCCTAGAGACGGTTTGTTATACTGAAAAGTGGCAGCAAAGACAGGGAGAATTAGCAGAGAAGCTTCAAAATCAAGCGAAACGAGTCGAGATAGTTTCCCCGGAAGTCCTCGCTTCCCTAGCGACAACGGTTAATCCCGATGGTGTGATTGCCACTATTGCCCGTGATCACCTTCATCCAGTCCCCCAAAATCCGCTACAATTGGGCTTAGTTTTGGAAAGATTGCAGGATCCGGGTAATCTCGGCACTATTATCCGCACTGCCGTGGCTACAGAGGTACAGGGTATCTGGTTAAGTCTCGATAGCGTCGAAATCGATAACCCCAAAGTGATCCGCAGTTCCGCCGGGGAATGGTTTCGATCGCCCCTGGTGGTAGAATCGGATTTATCGGCTTTAGTGAAAAAATATCAAGCACAGGGGGTAAAAGCGATCGCGACTTTACCCACAGCCACCAAAAGCCACTGGGAGATTGATTTTACCCGTCCGACTTTAATATTATTAGGCAATGAAGGGGCTGGTTTATCACCCCAATTAGCGACTTTAGCCGATGAAACGGTGAAAATTCCCCTCTTTGGTGGTGTGGAATCTTTAAATGTTGCGATCGCTACTGCTGTCATCCTCTACGAAGCTAGAAGACAATTAAGCTGCCCGCGCATTTGAATTGCTTGTTGAGATGAGGCACTCATGCAAGGGGCAAGAGGCAACAGTAAAGAGATTGGGGGAGATTTAGCCAATCTAAGAAAGTGATAGCAAAGTAGCGATTGCGGGGAGCAGTTTTGCACATGACTCGGCCAGTTTGGCAGCATCGGGCAAACCGGCAATCGTTCCTTTGAGAATTTTCAAAGCAGTTTTTGCCGCTTTTTGGAGTGCATTATCTTCAGGTTTCTGTCCTGCTTCTGCCAAGGTTTTGACCTGTTCCATCGCCTCCGCTTTATCTTCCGGCGTTAGGTGGGATTCATTTTTGATCGCAGATTGAAGCTGTTCGAGCAGTGTGGCCAGTTGAGTTGCTTCAGGGGTATTCGTCGATTGCAGTTGACCGATGCTGTTCGTGACCACACCGCTAATTTGTCCGAGTGCAACCCCGGTCATGGTTTGGTTTTCGCCTGCGGCGGCAATTCCGCTCACGTTTCCCTGTACGCCGCTGATGTTGACGTTTCCTTTATTTTCTGTCATAGTTTCTCCAAAGTTGTAATAGTTTTCCGCGTAAAGCTTTGGGCTGGTGTCGGGTTCAGCAAAGTTAGAATCAACCGCTTCATAAGCTTTTCCTGTTAGAGTGCCCTTGTATTGATTCTGGCTTTTTTGTTGCCATTTAATATAACCATATTCTTCTAATATATCGAACGTTGCGAATGTGAAAGGAGGCCAGCTATCAGAACCCTTGTAATCAACCCAACCATAATCTGTAAGATTCCTAATGTACCAAATACTGTCCTCTTTAAGATTACCAGCCCGTACTTCTTTAACTATCCATTGCAAAAGGTTTTTTTGTTTTTCTGTTAAGGTCATATTTATACCTCGAAAAGTAAAGAACAGTACTATTATACTATTTACTTTTGATTTTCGTAACGGGAATTTGCTAAAACCGACCTTTATATAAATCCCTCGGATAGGTGAAACTGTTTCTATGAATAGTGAAATTTGAGACAGTCAACCAATTTTTTACACTTCCGTTTTTTTGGCAGATTTTGGCGGAATTTGGGCGGCTGTTAAGGTGACGATTTGGCCATCTTTGAAAATGCTGATAGACTCTCCTAAGAGGCGGTGTCTCTCAATTGCTTCTGCGATTGCGACTCTAACACCTGTATCGATTCGTTCCGATAATTTATCAGGAATTGGCTCAGTCATAAGCTATCTCGGTTGTTTGTTGCCAGATAGAGGGGTCATAGATTTCTGGGGTTGCTGATTGGCGATGGGAATCTTCTTGTGTGGGGTTTTTAAAACCTAGAGCCAAACTAACTTTTGGATAGGATGCACAGTTTGGTGACTTTCTCTCACTTATGATGAGCAGCAGAAGTTATTCAAAGAGGGCGAATGCAATTCGCCCCTACAATAAACAATATTATTGCGCCAATGGTAGGGGCGCATCGCGTGCGCCCAAAATGTCCTAGATAGATATTTCTCCAAAGCAGAAAAATTAATTCTGACTCAAAAATAAACTGGGCAATCCGATAAGATTATCCTGCTTAAAAAAGATCGAATTTTGTTGTCGCAATTTACCGATTAATCTTGTTACTGTTACTCTGGTAGTGCCGATGGCGCTGGCAAT
>NZ_JASJFG010000162.1:0-4524 GCF_030065375.1 Microcystis sp. M49636_WE2
CCAAATTAGTCGCCACAGTAACCGTCATTTATCCCCCGATATTGACTACATGAAAATCGAAACTTTGTCAATGGAATCGCGGGAAAAATTAACAAAAATTAAACCCGCCACCATCGGCCAAGCCTCGCGAATTGGCGGAGTCAATCCCGCCGATATTAACGCTTTATTAGTGTATCTAGAAATGCGGCAGATGTCGGCAGTTAAAAGTTAGGAAATAATCCTGATTAGTGGATTACTATTGGGAAGACCACCGAAGAATCGAAGTGCTGAACTAATACCAATTCTCCAAAGTCTGACTACAGAAGTTTAATCCCCCTAAATCCCCCTTAAAAAGGGGGACTTAAATTCGATGTGTAGTTTTCATTTAGAGAAATGGTATAAAAAAACAAGCTCAGTTAGATGAAAAGTTTCGCAATCGTATTGAGGGCAAATTTGGACAAGCTAAAAGACGTTTTGGACTCGATAGAGTGATGACTAAACTTTCAGAAACGTCAGAAACTTCTATCGCCATTCCCCTTTTAGTGGTTAATCTTTCTACCCTGCTACGGCAGGTTTTACTGTTTCTTTTTGTCCGAAATCAGAAAAGTTACTGTTTTCGGTCTTTTCTATCAGTTATCTTGATTTTAATTGATAATTATCAACAGAATCACTTATCATTAAAGAAACAGAATTTGCCCTTAGCATCATAACTTTTTTTTCCTATCTGATTTTTTGCCGCAAACCCTAAGTAGCTGGTTATAATTAAATTAAAAATGGATTTTGCCTTTAATCCCCCCTTAATAAGGGGGGTGTCTGACAACTTTTAACGCCTACCTACTTAAGTAGTTTAATCCGATTTGATCGGAGATAACCTGAAAGTAAAATGTTTTAACCTTAGATGGGGAAAGTTAGCGCTAAAGTTTGATTGCTTAAAGAGTCAAGTGCTGATAGCGATTCCTGTGGGGTCCCTATTTTTTTCGTCCCCACCGACAAAATTGAGCAGCGCTCGTCGTCCCTGCTCACCTCGATCGAGTAAAGTAATCTCTAGATAATTTTCCGGCAAAAAAGTTAAACGTTCTGACCATTCGATCGCCACTATCCCTAAATCTACCTCGATTCCCTGCCAATAATTTTCTAGGTACAGCGCCTCGATATCTTGATCCTGCAAACGATACAAATCCAAATGATACAAAGGAAGGCGGCCTTCGCTATACTCGTTAACGAGGGTGAAGGTAGGACTAGCTATAGGCTCTTGAATGCCCAATCCTAGGCCAATTCCCTGTACTAAGGTGGTTTTTCCCGCTCCCAAATCGCCTTTTAATAAAATTACACTGCCAGAGGCCAAGGTTTGCCCCAGTTTTTCGCCTAAATTGACAGTAGCTTCTCGATCGGGTAAGTCGATAATCATTTTTTCCCGTTAGGATGCCCATTAACCACTGATTTTAATATAGCGATCAGAGCAGGTTTCTGACATCCTTGGCTCTGGGGGGCCAAATTTGGTCTTTATGATCGAGAAAAATAGAAGCAGTTAAACTAATCCCTTATGTCTTAGTCTTACCTTTGGTCAAATGGTCGTTATCAGGACAGAGATAGGCGATCGGCGAAACCTTCCGGTAGATTAGACTAAATGGGAGTTGGTTAACTGCTTTTATAAAATTGATTGTTCCCTAACCATCAGCATTGTCTAGGGTCGAAGGGAATAAAACAACCGAAGTTTAGGACTTTAAGCCAGAAGTTAAGGGGAACAGTGAAATTATTATTTTTGAGTAATGGCCACGGTGAAGACGAGATCGCGATCCGGATTATCAAAAGACTGCAATCATCTCCCCACTGTCCCGGTATTACTGCTTTACCCCTCGTGGGTAACGGTTATGCTTATACTCGTCTGGGGATTCCCCTTCTCGATCGAGGTCAAAAAATGCCCTCTGGGGGTTTTATCACCAGGGATGCCAAACAATTATGGCGAGATCTGCGGGAGGGATTATTAGGATTAACCTCCCGTCAATACCGTCTGGTCAGAAATTGGGGCCAAGAAAAGGGAAAAATTGTCGCGGTGGGAGATATCTTACCCCTTGCCCTTGCTTGGTTGAGCGAGACAGATTATGCTTTTGTGGGAACGGCTAAATCAGAATACTATCTCCGGGATGAGCAGGGATGGTTAGATAGTAGCTCGATGATCGATCGCCTCTGGGGTTCCTATTATTATCCCTGGGAACGCTGGTTAATGGCTCATCCTCGCTGTCGGGGGGTTTTTCCCCGGGATAGTTTAACTAGCAAAATTTTACAACAGTGGTCAATTCTCGTTGTCGATGGGGGTAATCCGATGATGGATGACCTTTTACCCTCGATAACGGGCGATTTTCCCCAAGATTGCCTAACTATTCTGCTGCTACCCGGTTCGCGCTTTCCCGAATCTCTCCACAATTGGCAGAAAATTATCGAGGCTGTGGCCGCCATTATCGGCCGTTTTCCCGATTATAAGCTGGAATTTTTGGCAGCGATCGCTCCTTCTCTCCCCCTAGAATCTTTTACGGCTGCTTTAACTTCCCAGGGTTGGGGAGAACATAGCACAAATAAGTTTATTTGTCAAGAGGTATTTATAACTATTTCTCAAAGGGATTACGCCGAATATTTAGGCCGTTGCCATTTAGCGATCGCCATGGCGGGAACTGCCACGGAACAGTTCGTCGGTTTGGGTAAACCGGCGATCACAATTGCGGGATCTGGACCACAGTTTACTGCTCATTTTGCCACACTGCAACAGCGTTTATTAGGCTGTTCAATTCTCTTGGGCGATAGTGCCGAGTCGGTGGCGGACAAGTTAGAATATTTATTACAAAATCCCCCAAAGTGGCAAGAAATCGCCTTTAATGGTCGTCAGAGAATGGGGGCAGCCGGGGCCTCCGATCGCATTGCCCAATGGTTACTAGGCAATTTTTGCCCTTAAACGAAAGTATCGGTCTGATTTTCGCCGCTAGTGGGCCCCTCAAAAATAGTTTCTAGGGCGATTTTTTGGGCGCTTGGTTGTTGTCCGTAGCTGAAAAGATAGGGAATTTCTCCGCTTTGTTGACGAAACCACTGGAAAACGTAGGGACTACCATAAACAATCAATGCTTGAATCTGTCCAGTTTTCAGCAAAGCTTGATAGATAGCTTTTGTTTCCTCCCCTAATCCAGCACTACCCCGAAAAGGATTACCACGGATAAATACTTGTAGGAGAGTCGTTTCTGGGGAGACGAGGGACTGATTAAAGGTGCTACGGTCGATTATTCGGGTTTGATAACCCCATTGTCGGGGCATTGTCACCGCCGGACAAGAGCGATCGAGAAAGTCACAGTTGAGTAAATCATCAATAATGATTAAATTGCGGCCTTGAGTGGCTTTAATCGGTAAATTACCGCTAACTGTTTGGGAATCTTTTAAAATATCGCTGACAATCTCTAGAGCTTGCGGTGCCGCTAAACTGCTTAAGGATTCTAAGGATGGCTGTCTTTGCCCTAATTTTTCCTTTGCTCGTTGAATACGTTGCCAAGAATCATTAATTCTCGCTTCGCTAATTGTACCCGCTTGCACGGCACTATACACCGCTTCGATCGCTTCGATCGGATCGGGAGGCATTAACAGTATATCGGCCCCCGCCTGTACCGCCCTCACTGCTATGGCGGCAGCGCTGGCAATTTTGGTTACTCCTCCCATAATCAGGGCATCAGTCACGATTAAACCCTGAAAACCGAGATTTTGGCGCAGTTTTTCCCCGAGAATTTTCGAGGAAAGAGTGGCGGGAAATTCGGCATCCCAAGCGGGAATTAACAGATGGCCTGACATAATACTATCAACCCCTGACTCGATCGCTGCTTGAAAGGGCGGCAATTCGATCGCTTCTAGGCGATGATGATCGTGGTTGATGATGGGAAGATCGAGATGGGAGTCATTGCTGGTGTCACCGTGGCCGGGAAAATGTTTGGCCGTGGTCAAAACTGGATAGGAATCGGCCCCTAAAATAAAAGCTTGAGCTAGATTAGCGACGATTTCGGGAGTTTCAGCGAAGGAACGAATATTAATAACCGGATTGTCGGGATTATTGTTCACATCGACAATTGGGGCTAAAATCCAGTTAATCCCGATCGCTAGGGCCTCCTTAGCGGTAATTGCTCCCATTTCCTTAGCATATTCTGTGGCTTTTGTCAAGCTTTTTTCGGCTATTTTTCCTAAAGCCATCGGGGGGGGAAACCAAGTAGCGCCGGAAAACCTTTGGCCGACCCCCTCCTCGATATCGGCGGCGATGAGGAGAGGATTATCGCCGGACCAACTTTGTAATTGTTGGCTACGGAAAGCGATTTCGGCGGCGCTACCTCCTAAGAGAATCACCCCACCGAGGTGGAGGGTTTCTAACCAATGTTTCAGGGTGGCGTTGACGGGTTCCCAAGCAGGATAGCGGATTTGTTGGTCAAAGAGATAGCCGGAAGCGCGGACTACTATCATCTGACCAATACGTTCTTTTAGGGATAAAATGCGATCGCTCACTATTCAGTTATCAGTTATCAG
>NZ_JASJFG010000110.1:0-1349 GCF_030065375.1 Microcystis sp. M49636_WE2
ATGGGCTTTATTCGGTTGAGTTGCGGCGGGATGTTCACTAATGACTAAACCCTGCTTTTGGATGTCCGCGTGTAGCTGCCGATGACGACTAGGATAAACCACATCGACCCCCGTTCCCAAGACGGCAATCGTCCTTCCCCCTGCTTTTAAACAGCTTTGGTGTGCCTCGCCATCAATTCCTTCGGCCATACCAGAAACAATAGTAAATCCCTGTTGGGCCAAAAGGGTACTTAAGCGCCGCGCCCAGCGCCGGCCGTGATCCGTGGGGTTGCGAGTACCCACAATGGCGACGGTGGGGATATTTCCCTGATTTTCCTCTAAATTGACCTTTCCTTGATAGTAAAGTAAGGGGGGAGGACTGGGAATTTCCCGGAGAAAGCGGGGATATTCTGGGTCGCTAGGAGTCCAAAAAAGGGGGTTTTTCTGGATATGTTCGGAGAAAAGAGCTTCTGGGTCAATTTGCGATCGCCCCTCCCGTACCGCTACCATTGACTTTTTGCCGAATCCTGCCACTTCTGCGATCGCAGAATCGGAGGCATTCCAGGCCACAGCGACACTGCCAAAATGCTGATAGAGTCGCTTTAGGGAAATTGACCCAACTCCAGCAATACTTGACCATGCTAACCAATAAACGCGATCGTCTGTCAATTTGAAAAGCTCCTCAGACCAGGTAATATTTTCAGTCAGTTTTAACCGACTGCGGCCAGATGACCTTAATTTATTTTAATCTTGCCGGAATCTTTTCCATTAGTTGTTGAGGTATGGTTGAGCCTCGTCCATGTCTTTCACTTTTTTAACAGGTGAATAAGTTGTTCTTGATCTTCTGGGGGAAGTTGTTCGGTTGCCTCTAGTATTTCTGCAAAAGTGGCTTGAGTCATGGTTTTAGTTGGTTATAGTGGTCTTTGGAGCCAATTGTAGCAGTAAGGGTAGAATATCTTAGCATAGCGTAACGGATATAACAGACAAATTTATTGTAATTTAAAGCTAAAAACTGCGTTAAATAATGCCCCCGAAGAAATCAGTGATCGTATTTTTTTTAAGAACGTAGAATATCGGACAAAATATCTACAATTAAGGTTTGGGTTTTTAATGATAATGAGCCTAGTTCACGCTGAATCAGTGAAGAGCGAAGTGTTACTAAATGATCAAGTCTGATGGCTGACGATTTGCGAAGACCACTGATCATAAAATCTGGATTTTCTGGTCTTAGAATAATATCTGTATGAAGGGGATTTTCTGGAATACGACTGGTAATTAGGGCAAAGATAATGTGTTGATAGCCTCCAATTTGATTGGTTAGGCAATAAGCAGGACGAACCTTACTGGAAGATAAATCGTCGAAGGGAAAT
>NZ_JASJFG010000990.1:0-2482 GCF_030065375.1 Microcystis sp. M49636_WE2
GACAGAGTTGGTGATATAGTAACTAAAGATCACACTTAAATCTAACCTTGCCATAGATGCACAAATCTCGAATCTGGCAACCCCAAAAATCTCCCGTCTCTAACATCAGTTTTAGCGATGAAATGAGGTAAGAATTTTGACCAAAATACTTAGCGATCGCATTGCCGTTTATCTGCTCATCGGTGGACTCCTGTTTAGAATCATCATCGCCCTGGGGCTTTATCCGGGGTACGATGAGGCATATTATTACGTTTACAGCCATAATCTGGATTGGAGTTATTTCGATCATCCGCCAATAGTAGCGATTTCCACGGGTTTTGGGACTTGGATCACGGGATTAGTCAATCAATTTACCATTCGCTTCGGTACTCTCCTCCTCTATACTGGCAGCCTCTGCTTACTATATCTGACAGCTTTAAAATTGTTCAGTCTGCCGGTCGCCAGAATGACTTTAGCGATCGCCACTCTCATCCCCATCTATGGGATCGTCTTCGGGATTCTTTCGCAGCCAGATAGTCCTTTAATCTTTTTTTGGTCATTAACAGTCTATTTAGCTGCCCAAGAATTCTGGCCAATTCGGGGAAAAAACTATCATCCTAGCTATCGTCTCGCTTATATTGGACTTGCCGTAGGATTGGCGGTTTTAAGTAAATATCACGGCTTTATTTTGGGTTTTGGTTTAGTTTTATTTTGTCTGACTACTCCCCGCTATTGGCCTGTATTTAGATCCCCTTGGTTGGGATTAGGATTTATTCTCTTTTTGATAACTTTATTGCCGATTATCTACTGGAATATTAACCATGATTGGATTTCCTTTCGCTTTCATTTAGAAGACCGTTTTTCTGGAGAACCCAAAAACTTTAATATTCTCGGTATTCTCTCGGTTGTTGGCATTAGTATCGCCACGATGTTTCCTCCTTTCGGTTTGCCGATGTGGTGGGTGACATTTAAAAGCTTTGGCGAACAAATTCCTAACTTTATCTCGAAAAAAAGATTTTTTCATCGAGAAGAAGAATCCCTAAAAAAATGGTTAATTCTCTCGGTTTCTCTGCCTTTAATCCTGGGAATGCTTTATGTGGGTGCTTCCCATTATCTCGCCCCTAGTTGGATTTTACCCGGGTTCTGGTCCTGCACGATTTTATTAGGAGAAAAGGCCACTACTTGGCAGCAATCTTCTCGAATCTGGGTAAAAAGATGGTTATGGGGATCAGGAATTTTTCTCGTTACTGTTTTATCTATAGCAATGCTTCACGTTACTTTTGGCACTTTCCAAAAACCTAGTCAATACGCAATCTTTGGGGGAATTATTGCCCCAGAACAAGACCCTTCTCGGGAAATTGTCGATATCGATCAACTGCGCCAAGGCTTTGCTAATTCGCCCGAATTATTAGCACTATTAAAAGATTCTAGCTTCGTTTTTACCCATAGTTTTTATGTGACAGCATGGCTAGATATGGCTCTTTATCCCCTAGTTCCTATTCCCGTCACTTGTTTTAACAACGATCAAAGGGGTTATCAAATTTGGTTTAATCCTCAAGAATGGATCGGTAAAAATGGTTTATTAATTACTACAAATAGTTCTCTAGAAAGACCAGAAATAATCGATCGCTACCGTCCCTATTTCCAAGATATAACTAAAGTAGCTGTCATTCCGATCAAGCGCGGTGGTGTCGCCATCGAACAATTTCATGTTTACCAAGCTAAAGGACTAATTAAAACTTATCCTTAAAATAGATCAATTAGTTCATCAATACTCCTGATTTCTATCTTCTGAATTTTGTAAACTTTTTAACTTTTTACTTGGTAAATATGTCCATTCATCGAGTGCGTATTGCTAGAGATAAAGGGGAATTTGTCCAGTCCTTAGTTAATTTTAATCAGGGAATTGGTCCTTTTCAGACCTATGCTGATGTCATCGCTTTTGCGGCGGCTTTAGGGGTAAGATATCAAGAGAGGCTGGCCATAGAAAATGTAGCGAAGGAACCCTCACCTATTAACCTGGAAATTTTTATTTCTCGTGGCTACGATACCCTAATCAAATTATTGGCAGTCAATGAATTCCAAGACACGAAAATTCTTTCTCCCCACGGGGTAGATTCGGAAGCTTTGCGAGTGACAATTTTCGAGGAATATGCCAACGCTGGTTTAGCAAGATTAGAACGAGAATTGCGCGGTGCGGTGGATTATACTGAAAGATTATTGTTAATTATCAGTCAAGAACGTTTTCGAGAAATTACTGCCACAACCGAATTCGATTTAGGCAGATTTTTGTAGTAGAAATCTTATCCCTAACTCTCCTGACTCCTAACCCCACCAATAAACTTTTTCAGCAGACCCTACTTAGGGTTTGCTGAATAAATCTAAAAACCTTGTTGGGTAAGACTTTTAGACTTTTTGTCAATCAAAAAGTACCGGGCATGGGAGTGATCAGGGGGAAAATTCCTGGACTTTTTCCCTGAAAATTAGGTAATTGGCCCCCTCA
>NZ_JASJFG010000686.1:0-4939 GCF_030065375.1 Microcystis sp. M49636_WE2
GGGGGAAGGACGATTGCCGTCTTGGGAACGGGGGTCGATGTGGTTTATCCTAGTCGTCATCGGCAGCTACACGCGGACATCCAAAAGCAGGGTTTAGTCATTAGTGAACATCCCGCCGCAACTCAACCGAATAAAGCCCATTTTCCCAGTCGTAATCGCATTATCGCCGGTTTAAGTCGCGCGACTATTGTTATCGAGGCCCCCGAAAGGTCTGGCTCCCTGATTACGGCCAGTTATGCTAACGAATTTGGCGGCGATATCTATGCTTTACCCAATTCTCCCGATATTGCTGCCGCTAGAGGTTGTTTACAACTGATTCATCAGGGAGCGGAAATTATCGTTTCTGAGGAGAAATTATTAGAAATGTTGGGGGCAATTCCCACCACGAACCAATCTGCACCGGTTAATCTCTCCCCTTCACTCCCTCTAGAGACATCCCCGGCCGTTAATCCTGCTCCTCCAGTCAATCTAGAACCTAGACTAGCACAAGTGTATCAGTTATTTGACAGAGATGCCCTGTTGTTTGACATTATTGTTCAAAAAATGCAAATCCCCACCTCAGAAGTGGCGGGGATCTTATTGGAATTAGAATTAATAGGTTTAGTGACTCAGTTACCCGGTATGCGTTACCAGAAAACCTAGTTAACCCCCAAATGCTTATTTAGGGTATTAGCTAAAGTGGTTTTCGGTACAGCCCCGACCACTAGATCAACTTTCTGACCCCTTTTGAGGATCATTCGGTTTCAGGTGTTTATCTATGGTGGTAGCTAAAGTGGTTTTCGGTACAGCCCCGACCACCATATCAACTTTTTGACCTTCTTTGAAGATCATCAGAGTAGGAATACTGCGAATCCCATACTGACTAGCGATATTGGGGTTTTCGTCGGTGTTGAGTTTCACCACCTTGACTTTCCCTATGAACATTTCGGCAATTTCTGCGACAACGGGAGCCACCATTCGACAGGGGCCGCACCAAGGAGCCCAGAAATCCACTAGGACAAGGTTGGCACTATCTAAAACTTCATCTTTAAAGGTGGCATCTGTAACGGCAGTAACCTCTGACATACTTAAGAAATCCTCTAGTAATCACGGTTATCTAGAATACGCAAAAATTCCATTCTAGAGATTCGTGGTGCGATGTTGACATTCCACTGGTGAAAAGGACGAGAACTAGCTCTAAATCCACTATAGAGGCCTTAACTTGCATCAGAGGTAGCTTCTTGGATCAATTTCACAAGGGGCATTCTTGTATTTTATAACCCTAGAGGCTCTATTTTGACTTTTTTTTTGATAAAGTTTTGTAATATTGCCCGAGTCAGTCTCGATGAAAAAATTTTCACCACCAGAGATGAAAGAGGTTTCCTTCCCTACACCCCACACCCCACACCCTACACCCTCTTTCAAGTCAGGGATGGGTGATCACAGCCGGATAAAATTTTCTTGAAGAAAAACCCGAAAAGTCAGCGATTTTATCTAGACTTAACCTGAGTTTGATTATGATCGCCATAGGCCACCTCCTAATTGAGCTTTTCTATGAAAATTCTGGTCTTAAATGCGGGATCGAGCAGTCAAAAAAGTTGTTTATACGATTTAGATATTCTCCCCTCCCATCCTCCCCAACCAATTTGGGCAGCGGGGATCGATTGGACAGTTAACCCTGATTACGGGGTTTTAACGGTAAAAGCCAAGGGAATTAAACAGGAAATTAATCTTTCTAGTCAAGACCGTCCGGCGGCAATTGCTCGGATGTTAGATACCTTAGTCACTGGCGAAACTAAGGTACTGGCCAATTTCGCCGACATTAGTATAGTCGGTCATCGAGTTGTCCATGGTGGCACGGAATATTCCCAGGCAACTATGATCACTCCCCAAGTCAAAGAAACGATTAAAAAGCTGATCCCCCTTGCTCCTAGCCATAATCCCGCTCATTTAGAAGGAATTGAGGCGATCGAGCAAGTTTTGGGCGATGTTCCTCAAGTAGCAGTGTTTGACACCGCTTTTCATCGTTCTATCCCTCCTGAGTCTTCTCTTTATCCCATTCCCTACCAATGGAGTGAACTGGGAATCCGTCGCTATGGTTTCCATGGCACCAGTCATCAGTACTGCTCGCAACGGGCAGCCGAATTGTTGGGAAAACCCCTAGAATCCTTGAAAATGGTGATTTGTCATCTGGGCAATGGTGCTTCCCTATCGGCAGTCAAGGGGGGTAAAAGTGTCGATACTACTATGGGATTTACTCCCCTAGAGGGATTGATGATGGGAACCCGCAGCGGTTCGATCGATCCAGGGATTCTGATTTATCTAGAGCGAGAATATCAATATAATCCCGATAGTTTAAATAGTTTACTCAATAAAGAATCCGGTTTAAAGGGAATTTCGGGTATTTCTGGGGATATGCGGGCAATTACCACGGCGATGGCCGAAGGTAACGAGAGGGCAAAATTAGCATTTGAGATGTATATTCATCGTCTGAAAGGTTTAATCGGATCGATGATTGCTTCTCTGGAGGGGTTGGATGTGTTGGTATTTACGGCAGGAATCGGCGAAAATTCAGCTTTAGTACGGGAAAAAGCCAGTCAAGGCTGGTCTTTTTTGGGTTTAGAGTTAGATTTAGCTAAAAATGCCGCTCGTCCCCGGGATGAGGATATCGCCACCGAGACATCTAAAGTGCGAGTGATGGTAATTGCTACGGCGGAAGATTGGGCGATCGCACGAGAATGCTGGCATTTATCCCCATAGATCCTTACCTTTGGCCATTCTCTTTTGGCTTTTCCGCTGCGGGAATCTCCATAATTGGATGGTTGAGAGCAATCATCAAATGGTCTCCCTCTTGGCTAATACTGCCCGGACTGCTCGCCATTTGGGAGAGGGGATCATTGCGTTCGGAGACGAAGTAGGAGCCAACAGCGATCGCCATGGCGGTGAAAATTGCGCCACCATAAACATAATATTGCCGACGACGCTGACCATCGACTTTTCTGAACACCTGTTCTGCCAATCGGTCGCTGGCAATAGTAACCGGTGCGGGAATCTGCCTTAAATTAGTTTGTAATCCCAAGAGCTGCCGATAGAGTTTTTTAGCGGCAGCATCATGGTCTAACCAATGCTGAACTAGCTTCCTTTCCTCTACCGTTACTTCGTTATCAATATAGGCGCTAATTAAATCAAAACGATCAGCTTCTTCGTTATCCTCATCTAAGAACAAAATATCCTCGGTTGCGGAGTTGCAATCGCTGTCATCGTGACGTAACAAAGACTTGATCCATTGAACGTCTTCGGGTTGATAATTATTCATGGTTGACCTCGACCAGAAGCGATCGGTATGCAATCACTTTTCACCAGCACGGAGCTAGTTAAATTTAACGACTCCTCACTTCGGCCGTTAGTGCCGAATCACCACAATATTCTTTAGCCTTCTGTAAAATAGGGCTGTAAAACAGATTGTAATTTAGCGCGAGCGCGAGCAATCCGAGATTTAACAGTTCCTAAAGAAACTCCCGTGATCTCGGCAATTTCTTCGTAGGCCATGCCTTCAATTTCTCGGAGAATAATAGTTGTCCGAAAAGCTTCTGGTAAATCAGCGATCGCCGCCTGTAATTGATCGTAGAATTCGTGGGTGGTGAGATGTTCATCGGGACTGGGGTAATCGGACTCGATATCCCAATCGATTTCGCCATCTTCCACGCGTCGGGGAGCATCGAGGGAAATGGGGTGATTAACCCGCTTGCGTTTCCGCAATTCGTCGTAAAAAAGATTAGTAGCAATGCGACTTAACCAACCGCGGAACTTGAGGGGTTCATGGAGACGGTTAATATTGCGATAGACGCGAATCCAGACCTCTTGAGCCAAATCAGCGCGATCTTGCCAATCGGGAGCCAAATGATAGAGTAATTTATCAATATGAGCTTGATAGCGCCGCAGCAGTTCCGCAAAAGCTGCCCGATCAGGCTGACACCCTTCCTGACAGCGTGCAATCAGATCATAGTTGGAGAGTTTGTCAGGGGACACGGGGTTTTGAGACTTTTTGGCCTCGAGTGACCAAGATGCTGGAATCGATTGACTCATGGGATTTCCTCTAAGGATATAAACTCCTCACTCAGGGCTTGAGGACGGGAGAAGTTAGCAAAGGTTCCCGAAAATAAATAGGTTTGCGGCAAAAAGTTTTTCGTGGGGGCAGGGTGTGGGGTGTGGGGTGTAGGGTTGTACCGATTTTCAGGTGGTCAACTACCTAATTTTCAGGGAAAAAGTACCTGAATTTTTCCCCCGATCACTCCAAGTGCTGGCACTTTTTGAGGGGAAAAAAGTCTAAAAGTCTTACCCAACAAGGTTTTAAGGTTTATTCAGCAAACCCTAAATAATTTTTTTTCCATATCTTGATTCTAACTGATCGAACCGAGTGGATCGGGTTGGTAATTGCTGGACTGCGATTTGAGCGGGGCATTCAATGTTTGACCTTCTCGTTCGGCCACGGGGCTGAAACCCTTACTAAGCAGTTATTTCAGCCACTGCAGCCCTATTTGATGCCTAAACAGTTCCCACTTATGAAAAACGCTGTCACCACCATCAAGAGCTAATTAGAACAAAATTACTAGACAAAAAAGCCCCACCAGAAAAAGGGGGAATAGCTGAAAAGCTTACGTAGCAAGGGATAGAAAAAAGATCAAAAAATTTTGCCAAAAGGGGTTGACAAACTTAGGGAAGTTAGATACATTGGTAAATGCGCGGTTGAAGCAAAGCGAAAGCGAAGCGAAACAAACGACGCTCGAACCTAGACAAAACAATAGTTTGAAAGCCAAGTAAAACAGCCTCGTTTAGAAGCAATTCTATAACAAAAAAGTCAAACCCGCAAGGGGGAGACAAAAAAAAGTCAAAAGAATCAAACGATTCATCATGGAGAGTTTGATCCTGGCTCAGGATGAACGCTGGCGGCGTGCCTAAC
>NZ_JASJFG010000553.1:0-6184 GCF_030065375.1 Microcystis sp. M49636_WE2
GGCAGACTAACCGTTACTGGTGGTGGCACAGGATAACCTAAATTAGGTTTAATTAAAATACGTTTAGCTGTGATAGCTGCCGGGGGAGGTTGATAAACAAAATCCGCCATAGCTGAATTTTTTACCCCGGCAGTAATTGAGTATTGGGTAATCATAGAAAAGAAAATAAATTAATGGGAATTGGCCAGATCATTTAGGGAATTTACCTGCTGTAAAGCTTGCCAGATTAGCCCAGAATCGGCCCCAGGAAAATGGCTATTTTCACTAATATAACGCTTCCAGGCTTTAGTTCCGGGCTGACCAGCAAAAAGCTGTAAAAGATGTTTGCTGATCTGGTGTAATTTATAACCTTTACTCACCCATTCATCGATGTAGGAAAGCATTTTTTTGATTACTTCTTCCCGGGTAGGAGGAGTAACCGATTCCCCATAAAAATCTCGATCGACTGTGGCAAATAAATAGGGATTATCGTAGGCTGCCCGACCGATCATGACCGCATCTACTAATTGTAAATGTTGTCTAGCCTGTTCTAAATTAATGATACCGCCGTTAATTTCAATAAACAAATGGGGAAACTGATTTTTTAGGCGATAAACATCATCGTAACGTAAGGGGGGAACGGTGCGATTTTCCTTGGGACTTAATCCCTGTAACCAAGCTTTACGCGCATGGATGGTAAAACGTTGACAACCCGCATCCGCAACAATACGGACAAAATTCGCCATATTTTCGTAACTATCCTGATCATCAATGCCAATTCTCTGTTTTACAGTCACGGGAATCGATACAGCTTGATTCATTGCCGATATTCCCCTCGCGACTAATTCCGGGTTAGCCATCAAACAAGCGCCGAAATTGCCCTCTTTTACCCTGGAACTAGGACAACCCACATTGAGATTTACCTCGTCATAACCCATATCTTCGGCTATTTTAGCACATTCTGCCAAAAGATAGGGATTATCACCCCCTAACTGCAAAGCTAGAGGTTTTTCTGCTAGGGAGAACCCCAGCAACTTATCGCGATCACCGTGTTTAATTGCCATCGTCGTGATCATTTCCGTGTAGAGAAGGGGACGACGGCTAATTTGTCGCAAAAAATAGCGAAAATGGCGATCGGTATAATCCATCATCGGCGCCACACTTAAAATACTGCCCATCTTTCCCTTGATTTTTTCGCTGATCGCGGCATTCTCTGGGTTTCCCCAGAGAATAACCAGTCTTCCTCTCAACATATTTTAAAGCTTTTTGGTAAGTAGGTAGGCGTTAAAAATTATCAGACACCACCCTTATCAAGGGGTGACTAAGGGTAGGGTTGATTCATGAATCAACCCTACTATGAATCAACCCTAGGACTAAGGGGGGATCGAACCTAAAATCTATTTTTAATTTAATTATAACCAGCTACTTAAGTTGACTATCTAAATTACTGGTTAAGACTGCACGAGAGAAAGGATAAGGGGACTTTTTTGAATTATCTCCGTGGCATATTTGCCCCTTTAATCGTGTCGCGGATGACGATTTTTTGTTCTTTGGAATAACCGGCAAAAGAACGAGTAGCAAGTAACTCGATTTCTATCCCCGTACCCGATCGCAAAGATTCCACGGGTAAGGGTAATTGACCGATATCCAGAATAAATTGATTGCCCTCCTGTCGGATTAAATTAGCAGGCATATCTCCTTCATAGCGAGTGACAAAATCGGTTCTGGGACTGGTTTGCAGGTCATCTGCTTGCCAACGAGTGACGCGATAACGCAGTTTAAATTTAGTGCCGATTAAATTTGATTGGGAAGCTTTATCTTCAAGAAAAAGCCTTAAATCAGTACCATTTCCTGTAATACCTTTTGCTTCTAATTGGGTGACATCTCGTTCAAAAACAGCATTATAAACGACAAATTCCGTAACATTATTGCGTTTTTGAGTGGTTCCCTCGATCCACAATTCACTGGGGACAGTTACCTTCATTTCCTTTTGATCATCGAGGGTTAAAGTAAAACGCTGATTAGTAAACCGGTTAAACTCTTGAGGCGCATTCCAAATTAAAATAAAAGAACGTTCCGATCGATCTAATAAAATCCGATATTGATCATCAATCAGGGAACCGGGGGCAAATAAAGACATTGCCCCAGTGCGAGTTTCCCAAGTATTTTTAGAGAGAATATAACCCCGTTCTTTTAACTCCGAAAGGGGAACAGTTGCGCTCGGTTGATCGGCAGTTAAAGGGCGATCGATTTGAATTAAAGTTAACTGTCCTAAACGTCCCTCGCGACCGTTACGACCACTATTACCCGTCGCCCCATCCAGACCGTCCTGACAGCTAAATTCTCTGGTGGTACAGCTATAATTGGCATCACCCGGCCTACCGCTACAGGTTTGAATTGTCCAGAAAGGTTGGGAACAGCGACAACCCTTGCCCCCTTGACCTCCTTGACCCCCAAAACCCCCAGCGCCTCCGGCAGCATTGACCGTTACTTGTCTTAAAAAATCTAAATTAGTGGCATAGAGGGTTAAAGCGCCGCCATTGCCCCCATCACCACCATTACCCCCATTGCCACCGTTGCCACCACCGGCCGCCTGAAGATTTCTGGTGACGTTGCTAGGTTGACCGCTACAGTTGCCATCGCTGCCATTGCCGCCATTTTCACCATCGACCCCTTTTTGTCCTGAAATATCGAGTTTTAGGGGAGAACCATCGAGAAAAAGGGTTAAACTGTCACTATTTTTGCCTTGGCCGCCGATCTTGCCAGCTTTCCCACTTTGACCTTGTTTACCGAAAGTCTGTACATCGGAACCTTGGGCTAACCAAGAACAGCGATCGCCCGTCACCGTGGCGGGCATTAGGTACGGTAAAGGGAGAAAAAAGGTGAATATTAATGATTTAGCCCAAAAATTCATGATTTTAGCGAATTTATCCGCAAAGACTCCGATCAATTCCCTCTTGATGACTTTTGGATCTAGATTTTTGTTTCCCCTCTATCAATAAGGTGCGCTATCATCCTACACTTACTTTGAGAAGGAAACAGCCAATCGCGAGGGTTACGCGCGTGAAAAAAGTATTAGCTATTATTTTGGGTGGCGGGGCCGGAACTCGCCTTTATCCGTTAACGAAACTGCGGGCAAAACCTGCCGTCCCCCTAGCGGGAAAATATCGCTTAATCGATATTCCCGTCAGCAATTGTATTAACTCCCAGATTGACAAAATCTATGTGTTGACGCAATTTAATTCCGCTTCTCTCAATCGTCACCTCAATCGTACCTATAATTTTACGGGTTTTAGCGATGGTT
Source organism: Microcystis sp. M49636_WE2 (assembly GCF_030065375.1). Classification (NCBI taxonomy): domain Bacteria; kingdom Bacillati; phylum Cyanobacteriota; class Cyanophyceae; order Chroococcales; family Microcystaceae; genus Microcystis; species Microcystis sp. M49636_WE2. The sequence continues at coordinate 3,284 of NZ_JASJFG010000553.1, forward strand.
TCGTGGAAGTTTTGGCGGCTCAACAAACCATGGAGAATCCTCAATGGTTCCAAGGCACGGCCGACGCAGTACGACAATATATCTGGACGATGAAGGATTGGGATATCGATGAATATCTCATTCTCTCCGGAGATCATCTCTATCGCATGGACTACAGCAAGTTCATCGAACGCCATCGGGAAACCAACGCCGATATCACTTTATCGGTGGTTCCCATCGATGAACGTCGCGCCTCCGCTTTTGGGGTGATGAAAATTAATGATTCGGGGCGAATTGTCGATTTTTATGAGAAACCCAAAGGGGCAGAATTGGAAAGAATGCGGGTAGATACGACGATTTTAGGCTTAAGTCCCGACCAAGCCCGTCAAAGTCCCTACATCGCTTCCATGGGAATTTATGTCTTTAAAAAGAATGTTTTAATCGATCTGCTCGATGCCAATAAAGAACAGACCGATTTCGGCAAGGAAATTATTCCCTCGGCCGCTAAAGACTACAATCTCCAGGCTTATTTATTTAAGGGTTACTGGGAAGATATCGGGACGATTGAGGCCTTTTATGAGTCTAATCTCGCCTTGACCCAACAACCAAATCCCGCCTTTAGTTTCTACGACGAAAAAGCCCCCATCTATACCCGTTCTCGCTATCTGCCACCCACAAAAATGCTCAATTGTACGGTGACAGAATCGATGATTTCTGAAGGTTGTATTCTCAAAGAATGTCGCATCCATCACTCGATTTTAGGTATTCGTAGTCGAGTCGGCAAAGACTGCACGATCGAGGATACAATGCTGATGGGAGCCGATTTTTATGAGTCTTTCCCCGAACGGGAAAGTCTGATCGGAAATGCCAAAATTCCCGTGGGTATTGGCCCTGGTTCCACTATTCGTCGGGCAATTGTGGACAAAAATGCTCGCATTGGTTCCAATGTTTTAATTGTTAACAAGGATCGTGTGGAAGAAGCTAATCGCGAAGATTTAGGTTTCTATGTTCGCAGCGGCATCGTGGTTATTTTCAAAAATGCCACTATTCCCGACGGCACGGTGATTTAATCTATCAGTTATCAGTTATCAGTTATCAGTTATCAGTTTTTCCATTTTTCTAGTTATTATCGCTTGAATATAGCCGCAGACTGATGGCTTCAGCTAATTGCCTAGACAATTCCCTTGAAATCCTAAGTAGCTGGTTATAATTAAATTAAAAATGGATTTTAGGTTCGATCCCCCCTGCACCCCTTAATAAGGGGGGTGCCGATCCCCCCTTAGTCCCCCCTTTAATCCCCCCTTAATAAGGGGGGCATCTGAAAGTTTTTAATACCTACCTACTTATCCTTTCCTAGAAGTGATGGCAAAATATCCCGGGCAGCTCTTCTGAAAATCAGAAAAATTTCTATATTTTTGGGTTCGATTCTAGGTTTTCAATTAACCTTAAATTAAAAGCCTAGGGCTTAGATAGAAGCCATTCAAAGGATATTTATGAAAGCCAAAATTGCGATCGCTTGTCAGGGAGGCGGCAGTCAAACTGCTTTTACTGCCGGTGCATTAAAAGCATTATTTGACAATAAAGTACAAGATTACTTTAATATTGTCAGTCTCAGTGGTACTTCTGGCGGTGCTATCTGTGCCTTTTTCACCTGGTATGCTCTCAAAAAAGGTGATAGCGTCGTTTGGAAAAGAATGATTGATTTTTGGGAAGATAATAGCGCTCGAACTCCCCAAGAAAAGCTATTTAATGACTCAGCTATTAAAGCTCTAGAATTAGCCAGCAAAGGATTAATTCCCCAGTATAATCTCAGTCCTTCCTCTCCGATTACTAAAACCTTATTTTCTATAGCTACCTACGGTTTACGCAGTCGCTTTACCAACTTTGATCAGTTACTAAGAGCGCATATTGATTTCTCTGAATTAGCCACTTGGGGAGCTAAACCCGAACCACCAATTTTATTAATGGGGGCCTGTAATGTCCTGACCGGAAAATTAAGTAAATTTAACTCGCGCGAGGAAGCAGTTAAAATTGAACATATCCTAGCTTCTGCCTGTGTTCCTAACATTTTTCCTGCTGTCACCATTGAAACTATGGCCTACTGGGATGGACTATTCTCCGATAATCCCCCCATCCGTTCTTTAATTCGCCGTGAATTTGTTGGAGTCGAAAATATTCCCGATGAAATTTGGGTAATTAAAATTAATCCCACCTCTAGAGATAAGATCCCCGTGCAATCCGATGATATTGCCGATCGCCGCAATGAATTAGAAGGCAATGTTTCCCTATTTCAAGGTCTCGATCAGATTGACTTTCTCAATCAATTATTTCTCAAAGGAGCCTTTAAAGAGGAATTCTTGCGCGAGATCGCCTTAACAGAACCATTTAAAATTCCTAAATCTTTCCCAGAAGATCCCGATCAAGATTACCATATTCCGATGATCGAAATGTCGGCGGAATTAGCCAATAGTCTCAACTATGAAAGTAAACTTGATCGCTCTCCTGCCAATATCCAGCGTCTGATCGCTGACGGGGAAAAACAGGGAAAACAGTTTCTAGAACATCGACTAAAAGCTATGGGTTTAAGATAATTTTTGAGGGTTCAAAAACGGCAAAAATAAGGATTAAATGGCATAAAATCTGTCAATAGACTATTTAATTGATTATTATTTATTCTCCTGACTACTGACTACTGGCTACTGACTCCTAACCCTAACAACAATTTTTGATTTTTATAAGAGGTCTAATGATCACTGATTTTCATTGACTAATACCCGTCCAGATAGATCGTAAATCATAATATCCCATTGCCCATTTTTTGCCGCTTCAAAAGCCACTTTAGAACCATCGGCACTGATGATCGGATTGCGTACTTCCGCGAGCAGATCGGGAGCAATTTCCCTTCTCTGTTGAGTTTGTCGA
>NZ_JASJFG010001103.1:0-1371 GCF_030065375.1 Microcystis sp. M49636_WE2
TAATGCCATAAAAATTGCTTATCCCCAGGCCAAAAGTGCTATCTTGGATTCCTATATTAATGATAGTATCTGTGGTACTTGGGAAAAACTGGCAGATGCTATATACAGAGGTGGAGCGAAACAATTATCTAAGTTAGGTGGAGCTTCTGTGGGTCAAGAGAAAACAGTCTGGGCAGAAAATATTTCTCCTCAGATGAATGTGGATATTAATCGATCGCCCAGCTTTGGCTATTTTCGGAATAAACTACGTCATCTCAGTCAGGAAGAATCAACAACTTTAGTACAGACTTTCTCATCAAGATGAAGTGTAACCTAATTTGGTATTAACGACCGACTCCCCAAAACGAAAACTTCCCATCTCACCATTCAGATAACTGCTGTGGGTGCTGAAAACTCAAATCTGATAACTTACAGAGGAATGTAGCGAAATATACGGAGCGATCGAACCAATTTGTAATATATGTGGCCTATAAAATAGGATGATGCGAGCGTTGTCCATACTTGCATCGGGAGGGAACCGTGACGACTTTTCAGGCTTCGCTCAATTTACTGCCTTCTAGTTCTCCCGCTGCCAATTTTCGCACTGGAGAATGGACTTTTCCCACACTCTACTCCACTCTGGCTCCTGCTGCCCTAGCAGATTTAGTTTTTTCTCGTTACGAGATTGATGTACCGAAAAATTGTCAATTTTGGCATCGGGGTTTAAGTGATGTGTATCTCCTCGAAACCCTGACAACTCCCTACATTTTGCGCGTATCTCACTGCCATTGGCGCAGCAAAATGGAAATCGACTTCGAGTTAGAATTATTAGATTATCTCGATCACTCTCAGGTTCCCGTCGCCGCACCAATTCGCAGCAAAAACGGTGATTTATCCCTAGAAATTAATGCCCCAGAAGGGAAACGTTACGCCGTCCTCTTTCCCTATGCCCCTGGGGGAATTGCTATTGGGGATATAGATATAGAACAAGCCTATCACTTAGGGGCGATCGTGGCTAATTTACATCGGGTGACAGCAGATTTTCAAACCCTAGCCTATCGTCATCCCCTCAACCTCAAATATCTTCTCGAGGATTCCCTGCAAATTATTGCACCTTTTCTGCACCAACGACCGAGGGACCTAGACTGTGTTTTAGAAACCATTGGGGAAATAGAGGAAGAAACCGCCAAATTACCGACAGAATCTCCCTATTGGAGCATTTGTTGGGGCGATCCTCATAGTGGTAATGTACATATCACCCCTGATAATCAGATGACCCTATTTGATTTCGATCAGTGCGGTTATGGTTGGCGAGTTTTTGATATCGCTAAATTTCTGCAAGTTTCCCTACAATCCGGCTTAAATCGCCAGGTTCGCCATGGTTTCATCCAA
>NZ_JASJFG010000619.1:0-1015 GCF_030065375.1 Microcystis sp. M49636_WE2
GGACCAACTTTTATTAAAATTGGACAATCTTTATCGACGCGAGCAGATTTAATTCCGCTCGAATATATCGAACAATTAACCCAATTACAGGATCGAGTTCCCGAATTTAATAGTCAAGAAGCGATCCGAGTTATTGAAACAGAATTAGGACAACCCCTAGATAATTTATTTGCAAGTTTTAGCGTTTCTCCCCTCGCTTGTGCCAGTTTAGGACAAGTGCATAGAGCGCGGTTATTAAGTGGGGAAGAGGTCGTTATTAAGGTACAAAGACCAAATCTAGAAGGACTATTTAATCTCGATTTTGAAGTGTTGCATCGTCTCACCCGTTGGTTAAATATTTTCTCCGTGGTGAAAAAATATAATTTAGAAGCTATTTACCAAGAATTCTTTGAACTACTCTTTCAAGAAATCGATTATATTCATGAGGGCAAAAATGCTGATCGCTTTCGGGAAAATTTTAAGAATTATCCCCAAGTAAAAGTTCCTTTAGTTTACTGGCAATATACCACCCGCAAGGTATTAACTTTGGAGTATGTACCGGGGATTAAAGTCGATGATCGAGAGACTTTAATAGCTAATGGTATTAACGTCGATGGTATTATTCAACTGGGAATCTGTTCCTATCTCAAACAACTATTACAGGATGGTTTTTTCCAATCGGATCCCCATCCGGGTAATATGGCAGTTAGTCAGGAAGGGGAGTTAATTTTCTACGATTTCGGCACGATGTTCGAGTTAAAGTCCGTCGCTAAAGATCAAATGATTGAAACCTTTTTTGCTATCTTAAGAAAGGATACGGAAACAGTCTTAAAAACTCTCGTGTATATGGGGTTAATTGAACCCGTTAGAGATCTGCAACCTGTGCGAAATATCTTGCAGTTTCTTTTAGATGAATTTCGCGATAAACCGGTAGATGTGAGGGTCTTTGAACAAATTAGCGATCAAGTGTATTTAATGTTTAAACAGCAACCTTTTCGCTTACCTCCCCAAATGACTTTTATTATTAAATCTGTCA
>NZ_JASJFG010000756.1:0-3298 GCF_030065375.1 Microcystis sp. M49636_WE2
AACCAACAATCTCGACTTTAATATTAAATTGAGAGGCGATCTGTAATAAATCTTCGGCTGTACCTTGACGACGATAACCGAAGCGAAAATCTTGACCAACACTGATCGATTTAGCCTGTAATTTTTCTACTAAAATCTGTTCGACAAAAGCCAAGGGAGTCAGGGAAGCTAATTGAGCAGAGAAAGGCAGTAAAACCAATTGTTTAACGCCTAAATTCTCTAAAACCTCCACCTTTTCCCCTAGAGGAGTTAATAACTGCCATTTTTCCCCCGTAAAAAATTCCCGCGGGTGGGGAGTAAAACTAACAACGGTGGGATAAGCGGGTTCATCCTGAAAAATTGGCTGTAGGACGGTTTGATGACCTAGGTGCAAACCATCAAAGTTACCAAGAGCGATCGCACTAGGGGCTAAAATACGGGTATTAGGGGAATCTACAATCCACACGCTGGCTTTAGGAACAGATACAAGAGAACAATTCAAGCGATTAATCTTGAGTGTAGCCTTTTGATTCTATATCAATCGGGCGATCAAGCTAAAAAAACACCCCCAATTACTTGGAGGCTTTTTCAAAGAAAAATAACTGTCATTAACCTTCGGCTAATTTCAGATCCCGCAGGGTGCTAATATCCACTTGAATCGATGGACCCATGGAGGAAGAAACGTAAACTGTGCGCCAGTAACGCCCCTTGGCCCCAGAAGGACGGTTTCTGTCCACCGTTTCCTGTAAAGCTTTCAAATTAACTAACAGATCCTCAGCACTAAAAGAAGCTTTACCAAATTGAACGTGAACGATCCCAGTGCGATCGGCCCGGAATTCCAATTTACCCGCTTTAAACTCAGAGATCGCTCCCGTTAAATCCGTGGTTACGGTTCCCCCTTTCGGTGAAGGCATTAAACCCCGTGGACCAAGTTGACGACCTAATTTCGCCACTTTCGGCATCATATCGGGGGTGGCGATTAACACCTCGAAATCCATCATCCCCTTGGCGATTTCTTCGATTAATTCTTCCGAACCAACGATATCGGCCCCGGCGTTGTTCGCTTCCTGTACCTTTTCCCCGCGAGTAATGACCGCTACTCGCACCGTGCGTCCGGTTCCTTTGGGTAAACTTACCGTTGTCCGCAGTTGTTGGTCGGTATATTTAGGATCGATGCCTAAACGAATATGAGCTTCGGCGGTTTCGTCGAATTTCGCCGTCGCTAATTCCTTTAATAATGTTAGTGCCTCTAATGGCTCGTAGGCTTTATTTTCTACCTTAGCCTGGGCATCTCGCAAACGTCGTGAAACTTTTTTTACCATCTGATTTGTTGCTCCTTGGGTAATAACGAAGCTTAACTTCTCCCCGTAATAAGATTTAGTCTGAGATCTTGACACCCATATTTCTGGCCGTTCCCGCCACAATATTCATGGCCGCTTCGATGTCGTTAGCGTTAAGATCGGGCATTTTAGTTTGGGCGATTTCGCGTAATTGGTCGCGGGTAATGGTGGCGACAAATTTCTTGTTAGGTTCGTTGGAACCTCTTTCCACACCAGCCGCTTTACGGATGAGAACGGAAGCGGGGGGAGTTTTGAGGACAAAGGTAAAACTCCGATCCTCAAAAACGGAAATTTCCACAGGGATGATCATCCCGGCCTGATCGGCGGTTTTAGCGTTGTAATCTTTACAAAACGCCATAATATTCACCCCGTGTTGACCTAAAGCAGGACCCACGGGAGGAGCAGGGTTAGCCTTACCAGCAGGTAAAGCTAGTTTAATAATTGCGACGACTTTTTTAGCCATGATTTAGTTTTGTTTTTCGACTTGATTAAATTCCAATTCGACCGGGGTATCCCGACCAAAAATGGAGAGCAGGGCCTTGAGTTTGCCGCGCTCGGGACTAACTTCGATCACTTCCCCTTCAAAGTCCTTAAATGGACCGGATAGGACTAAGATTTGATCGCCAACTTCCATATTGATTTTGACGACCGGTTCTTGAATCTGAGCTTGTTTGAAGATGCGATCAACTTCTGACATACTCAAGGGTAGCGGGGTGACGTGACCGCGGCCGCGTCCGTAGTGCCGTTTTTGTTCGGCCCCGACAAAGTTGATCACATGGGGGGTGTTTTTCACCACCTGCCAAGCGTCATCATCCATGATCATTCTGATCAGGACATAACCCGGGAAGACTTTTTCCTCGCCGTGTTGCCGTGAGCCATCCTTGCGGACTTTGACGGTGGCCGCTTGGGGAATCTGAACTTGCAGAATGCGATCGGCCACATCGAGGGTGTGGATGCGCTGTTCCAAATTAGCTTTGACCCGTTTCTCACAACCGGAAGCCACCTGCACGGCATACCAACGGGGTTTTTTCGGTAGGTCGCTAAGATTGAGTTCTTCGGGAAACTGCTCTTCTTCTAGACTCATGGGAACACCTTCCCCGCACCCCAGGCAAAGAATTTATCGATTAGATAGATGAGAGTGGCTACCAAAGTCACCATTAACATCACCGCCGCCGATTCGCTCAAAAGTTGCTGACGGGAAGGCCAGACGACTTTGGCGAGTTCTTCTTTGGTTTCATTGACGAATTCCTTGACCTGAAAGGAGCTTCCCTCTTTCTTGTCGCTCGCGTCTTTTTCTAGGGTTTCTTTTTTGGCCACGATCGCTACTCCTTAAAATGATACTCAAGCTATCCTTAACTTATCATTTTCACCGGACAACCCACACTAACCCCCAGACATTTAGATTATGTCCTTTGCAATTATCGGCTTGGTGATTACCAAACGCGCCCTGGAGGACTTGAACCCCCGACATCAGGTTTTGGAGACCTGCGTTCTACCAACTGAACTAAGAGCGCCCATTCGCTAAACTATTGGGCTTTTTTAAGGCCTTTATTTATTATAGCGTAGTTGTTGGCGATTAAGCAACTTTCTTGGTTAGGCTGTCGCCGGAAATTTTTTAGAGGGGGCGATCGAAACGTTCTTGGACCCTGGTGGCTTTGCCAACCCGATCGCGCAGATAGTAGAGTTTCGCCCGACGTACTTTACCACGACGGATGATCTTGATATTGGCAACCCGGGGCGAGTGGAGCAGGAAAACTCTTTCTACTCCCACACCCTGGAAGACTTTGCGTACTGTAATCGTTTCGTTGATACCGCCATGGCGTTTGGCGATGACAATACCCTCGTAGGGCTGAATCCGCTCTTTATCTCCTTCAACGATTCGCACCCCTACCCGGATCGTGTCACCGACATGGATAATGGGCAGATCGCTCTTGAGATACTCGGCTTCGATTGATTTGATAATCTCTTCCGTTTTCATC
>NZ_JASJFG010000931.1:0-5386 GCF_030065375.1 Microcystis sp. M49636_WE2
AGTTGTTGATGCAGTTGACGAATCGAAGTCATGTTCAGTTACCGGTTACAACCACCGTCAGGAGCAAGCAACAACCCCGGACAGCAAAGACTATTTTAGCGTCAGTTTGGCTGTCGGTCAGCTAATCCCCTAAAATTAAAGTAAAGCCTGGGAGGAAAACTAGAGTTATGACTTTTAATATCCGACAATTAGATAATTTAGACTACGATTTAACCGAGGCACCCTGGTCAGTAGAAGAAGTGAGAAATAGAAGATTAAAATTAATTCTAAATCTGGCCGATGGGTAAGAAATAATGGTGATTATAGACGAAACGGGAGACAAAAAGATATGGTGGGAGCTTATTGGCACTTGGGAGAACTGAAAAAACAGTTTTATCAAGGACGGGAATTATTGCCGAGAAATAGCGGTAAAAAGGGATAAAGCTCCAGAAAAAGAGCGGAAGTTAGGGAACCGGTTCCTCCCTATCGACTTTGGGGGTTTGGTTTTGGGGAGATTGCTGAAGTTCTTGCCAGCGAGTTTCTGCCAGTTGTTTTTGTGTTTGCACTTCTCGGTCATTGGAACGATAACGAAGTGATTCTTGATAAGCTTGAATCGCTCGCTCGTATTGACCGAGTTTAAACCAACTATTGCCTAAACTTTTCCATGTTTCGGGGTTATCTTTTTGTCTTTGAATCGCCTGTTGATAGGCATTTATGGCTTGAGAATTGTCGCCTAAACGATAGCAAGCGTTACCGATACCGATAAAAACTTCGGCTTTTTGGGAAGAAATGCGGCGAGCTTTTTCGTAGGATGTGATCGCTTCTTGAAATCTTTCCAGTTGATGAAGTAATGCCCCTTGATTTAACCAGGCTTGATAATAATTAGAATTGGCTTTAGTTGCTTGATTAAATGCCTCCAAAGCTTCTGAGTTGCGGCCTAATTTTTGCAGAATAATCCCTTGACTATAGTGAGCTTGGGAAAATTGGGGATTAAATTGTCCGGCTTTGCTATAACTTTCTAAAGCATCATTAATTTTATTTAATTGATACAAACTATTACCTTTTTGATACCAAATTAAGGCATTATCCGATTCGATCGCTAGAGCCTGATCGTAGGCTTTAACTGCCCCTTCATAATCCTCAAGATTTTGTAATGACCAGCCTTTTTTATACCATATTTTGGCATCATTTTTTTGAAAAGTTAACAATTTTTCAAGAGCTTTTTGGGCGGCGGAATATTGTTGCAGTTCCAGATAAATATCGGCTTTACCTTGCCAAGCTTGACTAGCAGCAGGATTAAGAGATAAGACCCGCTCAAAACTTTCTAAAGCCTCCTGATTTTTGCCTAATTTATCTAAAGCTTTCCCGCGACCGAGCCAAGCTTGCCAAGCGGAATCCGGGTTAATTTGAATAGCTTTTTCGTAGGTATTTAAAGCTTCCGAGTATCTTTTTAAAGCTAATAAAGCATCGGCTTGTCCTTGCAATGCCTCAAGATAATCGGGATTAATTTTTAAGGCTTTACCATAGGAATTAAGGGCATCAGTATAGCGTTTAAGTTGATAAAAAGTCTGACCTTGTTGATAGTAACTAAGAGAATTACGAGAATTTTGCCAATAATCAAAACCCAGATAAGCACCAGCTATTAAACCAATTGTCCCAGAGACAAACAAGATTTTTGTTAGCCAAGATTTCCCTTGACGAGCAACTCGACCTTGGGGTTTCACCGCCTGGGTAGTTTTCGGATCGAGATGATGAATTTTTCCTAATTTTCTCAGAGCGATTAATGCTTCACTGGCGCTGGTATAACGCTGACGAAAATCATAGCGGATCATGCGCTCGATAACATCACTAAACTCGGCGCTAGTCATGGCCAAATGTTGCCAGAGAATTTCCCCCGTGCGAGCATCCAATGGAATATCTTCGGGAGCTTTACCGGTCAAAGCTTGTAATCCAATAATACCAGTGGCATAGATATCGCTACTAAAACGGGGATAACCTTGGGCCTGTTCACTGGGGAAATAACCGGGGGTACCGATAGCGACTGTAGAAACGGTTTTACCTTCTTTAACTACTTGACTGCTAATTTGTTTGACAGCACCAAAATCAATTAAAACCAATTGATCATCTTGGCTGCGACGAATAAGATTGAAGGGATTAACATCGCGATGGATCACCTGTTTGTGATGGACAAATTCGAGAATTGAGAGAATTTCTGTTAATAAAGCCACTACTTTCTCTTCATTTTGCCTATAGACACCGGCAGTAATTTCTGTGGCTAAATCTTCCCCTTCAATGTATTCTTGCACGAGGAAAAATTGCCCATTTTCCTCAAAATAAGCAAATAAACGGGGAATATGGCGATGATTGCCCAATTCTTGCAGGATTTTCGCCTCGGTTTCAAACAGTCGTCTAGCGATGGCTACAGTTTCGGCATTCCGGCACTGGGGTTGAAATTGTTTGATCACACAGCGATTTTGATTGGGTAACTGGCGATCGCAGGCCAAGAAAGTCTGTCCGAATCCCCCTTTTCCCAATTGACGGATAATTTGGTAGCGATGACTAAGGATTTTTCCGGCAGCGAGTTCCATAGACGATGGCAATCCAGGGTTTTTTACTATTCTAGGCTTTTCGGCTTTCTTTTGCGGTCGCTGGACAAAATGCGGCAACTCTCCCATTCTACTTTTTTCCCTCTCTATAGGGAAAAAATTCCCTGTGGAGGGGACTGACATGACAGACAGAAAAAAATAATCTAGAAACAGAGAAGGTTCACTGTTGTTTTTTGAGAGGATAACCGCTATGTCTATCAATCCCGTTACTAGAGCCGGCACAGCTTTACTGATTACCCTGCTCATGGGGTCGATGTCCGGTACTTTTCCCGTCCTCGCTCAAAGTAATATTAATCGGCCACGTCTGATCGCTCAACAAATCTCGATTCCGGCCGGAACAGTTATCCCTTTGAATTACGAGAAAGCCGATAAAATTTTAGTTTCTAAAAGTGATGTTATTCCTCTGACTTTAACCGTAGCCAGAGATATTCGTAACCGGAATGGGAGTGTGGTGATTGCAGCGGGAAGTGAAGTCAAGGGTACTTTAGAAGCGGCGGGCCGAGGTGTGCGGTTTATTGCCGATGAAATTGGCCTAGATGGGGGCAATCGCATTATCCCCCTCAATGCCACTTCGCGATTAATTACTACCACTGAAACCCTGCGTAAAGGGGCAAAAACTCAAGATATCTTAGCGGGAACCGTCGCCGGTGCGGGGGCAGCCACAGCGATCGCTGCTCTTACGGGCGATCGCAAGATCGAAGTTCTCGATGTCTTAGCGGGGGCAGCCGTGGGAACCCTTGCGGGATGGGGTTTACCGACGGCGGGAATTGTTGGTGGTAGTTCCGTGCAGTTATACTCTGTTAACCCCGATCGAGATTTAAATATTACCCTGCAATCGCCCCTAGTGATCAGAGATTAGTTAGGGTCTGCTGAAAAAGTTTTTCGTGGTGGCAGGGTGTGGGGTGTGGGGTGTGGGGTGTGGGGTTTTAGCGATTTTGAGGTAGTCAGTTACCTAATTTTCAGGGAAAAAGTCCAGGAATTTTACCCCCGATCACTCCAATGGTAGGCACTTTTTGAGGTCAAAAAAGTCTAAAAGCCTTATCCAACAAGGTTTTTAGATTTATTCAGCCAGCCCTAGTAAACGGCAAACCATCACCAAATCCGCCAGCAGACGGACTTGGTGTCAACTCATTGGTTATTTCTGGATTTAAACGGAGCGATCGATTTGTTAGATTTTTAATAGTCGGTCTGTCAACCGATAGACAGAAACAGTTAAAACATCAGAATCAGAGATCAAAGTATGAAACTTCCTACAGGGTTACGGCGAACTATTACCCACGCTTTGGCAACTTTTCTGGGAGTTATGCTCGGTTTTAGCAGTTTAGCGGCGGTAAATGCTCAAAATCTGCCCACTGCTGCCGCCGATCTGGCCAGAATTCCCCCGGAGATGACGGCGGAAAGTTTTGTCGCTAAGGCAGTGGCCCGCACGGGTGCGGCAGTGGTGCGAATTGACACCGAAGCGATCATTACTCGTCCCAATAGCCCCTTTTTTGATGATCCTTTTTTTCAGGAGTTTTTTGGGGAACAGTTTCGTGTTCCCACCCAGCAGCGAGTGGCGGGCCAGGGATCGGGTTTTATTATCGATGGCAGTGGTTTAATCTTAACTAATGCCCATGTGGTCGATAATGCCGATAAGGTAACGGTAACTTTAAAAGATGGTCGTAGCTTCAAAGGAGAAGTACGCGGTACTGATGAGATCACTGATTTAGCCGTGGTGAAAATTAATCCCCAAGGGGAAAAATTACCTGTAGCCGTCCTCGGCAATTCCTCATCCATACAAGTGGGGGACTGGGCGATCGCAGTAGGCAATCCCGTCGGTCTAGATAATACGGTAACTTTAGGAATTATTAGCACGATCGGGCGCTCGGCGGCTAAGGCGGGTATTCCCGATAAACGCATTGATTTTATCCAAACCGATGCCGCTATTAACCCGGGCAATTCCGGCGGTCCTTTACTCAACGCCCAAGGGGAAGTCATCGGCATCAATACGGCGATTCGTGCTGATGCCATGGGGATCGGTTTTGCCATTCCCATCGACCGGGCCAAGCAGTTACAAGCGACCCTAGAATCAGGTCAAAAGGTGGCCCATCCCTATATCGGTGTGCAGATGGTTAATCTAACTCCCGATTTAGCCCGGGCTAATAATCAAAACCCCAATTCTTCGATGATCGTGCCGGAAGTGTCGGGAATTTTGGTGGTGAAAGTCTTACCCAATACCCCCGCCGAAAAAGCCGGGATCCGTCGCGGGGATGTGATTGTCAAAGCTAATAATCAACCGGTTAGCGATGGCACTGAGTTACAGGAAATGGTGGAAAAAACCGGCATCGGTCAGTCTTTACCCCTAAGAATCAGAAGGGGTGAAAGGGCGATCGATCTCACCGTAATCACCGCCCAAATGTCAAATCAGTAATCGGCGGTCTGGAGTCGGTCGTCAGGAATGAGGAGATAGGGTGATAGGGTTTTGGGGTAATAGGGTGATGAGACCGCTTCCCCACTTACCCACTTCCCCGCTTGCCACTGTTCACTGATAACTGAATTAACACCCACTTACTTAGGGTTTGCTGAATAATGGTAAAAACCTTACAGGAAAGGGCTTTTAGCTTGATTGAGAGCTTCCCAAATGCACTTAAATCTGCTAGAATCTCTTAAAACCCTTGCATCACCCTTGCATCACCCTTGCATCTTCTCTAATTAGTGCTAATGTACCGTAAAAGCGAGTTACCCTCAACCCCACCAGAAAACTTCGAGCTGCCCTTTGAGGGGAAATTATCCCAAGACAATCGTTGGGTAATTATGGCCAA
>NZ_JASJFG010000674.1:0-3030 GCF_030065375.1 Microcystis sp. M49636_WE2
ACAAATTAGGTCAGAATTTCAGCTAAATTTATGAGTTGAGATAAGTTTTTTATGGGCAGATATTTTAAAACTGTCTCTTGAAGCTAATTATGATGATTATCTTGAAAAAAAATGATAATTAGACAGAAGTTCTCTATGTGAACAAGAGAACTTTATCTTCTTTTGTTTTCAAAATGAGAATTGCTGTCACGACTGGAAGCTGTCCAGCTTGAATAGATTTAGACTCAATGGGTACGGAACTGTCAACAACCATTTTAATTTTCTCCCAAATTATCAGAATTAAATCGAACTTAAAGGGTAGTGTATTTTAAGTAGTCGTGCAAAATTAATTTCCTAGTGAAGATAGGCAAGAGGCAAGAGGCAAGAGGCAAGAGGCAAGAGGTGGTTAGATATGTGTAATTAATTTTGCTTAGGTACTTATCTCAACACCCAACACAACCGAAGTTTAGGAACTTAAGGAAAAAGTTAGTAAAATTCCCCAAACCCCTACCCCGCCTAACTTTCAGCCCCTCAATCCTCCCGCAAAAAACCTTAACTTGGGAAAAATCCCCAACTTTACCAACTTAAGCCCAAGCCTTGTCAAAATATCCTGACAATCTTTCCCACTCCGACCCCCAAACTTGTAACTCATACCCAAGACCCCAAAAACAGCGATCTACATCAAGAACCGCGATCTCCACAGCCCAGAAACCCACCCCACCGCAGAAACGAGAAAAACCTCTTGCCTCCGCAACCCTGGGATGATTCCACAGTAACAAACCTATAATGAAAAAAAGCCAAGCCTTAACGACCCTGAAATTAACCTTAAAACCCGAACACCAAAAGCTGATCGAAGCCAAACTAAATACGGGGCGTTATGCCAATCCAGATGAAATCATTGCCGAAGCCTTGCAATTACTGAGTAAATGCGATCGCTATCAACAATGGGCAATCGAGTTTGATCCCCCTAAATCCCCCGTTCGGCTGATCTCACGGCCGAAGCCTTAAAAAAGGGGACTTTCTTGAAGAGGCGAAGGAATTGATGGAGAAACCGCGATACAATCAGCGATCGCCCGATAAATCTCTATAATATTCTATAATATCGAGTATTCCCCCATCCCAAACCAGCCATGACAGCCAAAGAACAACTCCTACAGGAAATCGAAACCGCCTCCGATGAAACCATTGACCAACTCCTCAACTTCCTCCATCAAACCCAAACCACCAAACCGAAACAACCCTTTTGGCAATTTATCGAAGAACTCACCGCCGATATTCCCCCAGAAGTCTTAGAAACCCTACCCACCGATGGAGCCGAACAACACGATCATTATCTTTATGGCACACCAAAACAATAACAATGAAACTCATCTTTGCTGATACTTTTTATTGGATTGCCTTGATTAATCCCAGGGATAACTGGCACTTTATTGCCTTAAATTATGCCCAAAAATATACAGATGATTATCTAATAACTACCGATGGCATTGTAGATGAAACACTCAATTATTTTGCAACTAAAGGTGCGATTATGCGTCGAAAAGCTCTTGCGACCTACTTTCAAATCCGTCAAGAGCCGAACATGGAAATTATTTCTTATACGCCTCAACTCAGACAAGCTGGAATTCAACTATTTGATGAACGTCCTGATAAGGGCTATAGCCTGACAGACTGCATTTCTATGATTGTGATGAAACAAAGGAGAATTGCAGAAGTATTAACCCATGACAAACACTTCACCCAAGAAAACTTTCGGATTTTGTTCCAAGATTCTAATTTTAATAATCTTACTTAGAATTTGATTGCTTAGAGCAGTATTTCATTATTGATCTCCACAGAATCGGGCATCGTCGGGAAATTTATGAGGCATAGCGGCGATCGCCTAACCCTAACTTTCAAGAACAATATAGACTCTTTTCTGCCGAACCTCTTAAATTCAGACTAAACTAGACTATCACTGCAATATCATAGACTTAGTTAAGAAAATTGTTAGAGAACCTTAACCATGCTCAAACATTATGACGTGACCATCGAAGGCGATCATATCCAATGGCTAGGGGAAAAGCCCAAAGCACAGACCCTCCGCGCCATCCTTATCATTGAAGAAGAACCATCTCCCTCGACCCAAACAAAACGCACAATCCCGACTCATTTGATCGGTAAAGGCAAAACCTTAGGGGATATTGTCAGTCCTATCGTGGATCAAGAAGATTGGGAATGTAAAACTTCTGCCCCTTCCCCACTAAACAACAAACCGATTTGGGAAATCGCCGATGAAATAATCGCCACCATCCCTGAAGAATCCTTTGACCAGATCCCCACCGATGCGGCGGCCAACTTGGATTACTATCTTTATGGCAATTCTCCTCAAGAATAATGCAGACCCTCTTCGCCGACACATTTTATTGGGTTGCCTTGATTCATGCTAAAGATCAATGGCATAGACAAGTGCGAGCTTTTAGTACGTTAATTCAAGATTATTCTTTAATTACAACCGATTTAGTCTTGGTGGAATATCTCAACTTTTTTGCCAAATTTGATCAACCCATGAAACAAGGTGTCGTCAATTTCTATCGCCAAATCCAAACCTCTCCAAATCTGCAAATTATTAGCCTTGATTCTTATTTAATTCAATCAGGTGTAGAACTTTATGCCAACCGTCTAGACAAAGGCTATAGCCTGACTGATTGTGTCTCAATGATTGTGATGAAACAAATGGGAATTTATGAAATACTCACCATGACCAGATCATTTTGATGCTGGAGAGCGATCGCTTTTTAGGATATAGAACGGAGTAATGGCGTTTTGGGAAATATGGGAAGTGCGCTCTTGGCTCTTCTAGGTTCTGTGTGAGGATGGTATAATAATAATACAGGACAGGAGGTGGGTTATGTGGATAAATTTTGATCAACTCCTCGATTTACCAAATGTAACAGTGGTCAATTATCAAAAAATTGCTCAGACAATTTTCCTAAAGCTCGCTCTTTTAAATGAAACAATTGAATGTCCGAATTGCCATCAAACCTTGGACAGAATCAATCAGACAGAGTA
>NZ_JASJFG010000654.1:0-3789 GCF_030065375.1 Microcystis sp. M49636_WE2
ATCCCACTGCTGCTGCTATATTGGGATCGGAAGGGGCAATTTGTACAAAGTTAATAAAGTTAGTTGCTAAACCCTGATTAACTTTCTGCCAAGATTCCCCCGCATCTTCACTTTTATAAATACCATCGGATCTTGAAGCTAAATAGAGAATATTTTTATTGAGGGGAGATAGGGATAGGGAACTTAATTCCCCCGTATAATCTAAACCTTGAATTAATCTTTTCCAGTTGCTACCTCCGTCGCTAGATTTATAAAAATTATTTCTTACTAATATATATACTGTATTATCTGTCTGGAAATCGGGAGAAACTTCCACTTGACTAATCACATCATGGGGACGATGGGCAAAAGCAGCATTACTCCAAAGACAAAAAACTGTAGCGATTATCAATAAAATGAGATTAAACTTGTGGGCGAATCTCAGCAAACTTTGGCGATTAATCATACTTAAACTGCTAATATCAAGGATAAAAATTGACCTAATCTAGCAAAGGACGATCGGGATTTAACCAAGGGGTCTGTAAAAGCATAGACGAAAATGGCTATTATAACCATTACTAAAATCAGGCTTATTTGCTATCAGCATAGATTAGAGCCAATCTCTACACTTTGATTATTGTAGAGACTCATTGCCTTTTGTAACCCTTGTTTGAGACCAAGTTCGATCGCTTTTCTGGATAAGTCTAACACTTTCAAGATCACTTGGTTTTCTTGGGGGGTGAATCGGCCTAAAACGTGGGAAATAGTTGCTTTTTCGCTTGATTTACCGATTCCTATGCGTAAACGAGCGAAGCTTTCCGTGCCAACGTGGGCAATCATCGATTTAATACCGTTGTGTCCGCCCGCCGATCCCGATAGACGGATTCTCAACCGGCCTAGGGGCAGATCCATATCATCGTAAATGACTAAAATCGACTCCGGCTCCAGTTTATACCAGTCCAGCACCGATCGCACCGATTGCCCAGAGCGATTCATATAGGTTTGGGGTTTCAAAAGACGAATTTTGCCCGGGAGAGGACTGTCACCCTCGGCAATAAAACCTTGAAATCGCTTGTTTTCCTGCCAAGATAGCCCCCAATCCCGCGCTAGGGCATCTACCGCTTCAAAACCGATATTATGACGGGTGCGATCATATTTGGGTTCGGGATTACCCAAACCGATAATTAGCTGAGGAATGATTAAATTAGGGGTTTTATCGGAATTCATAGGGGAAAATCGGGCTTTTAACCATGACCCGACTCTTATTATCCCCGAATTAGCACTCCGAGCGCTGGAACAAAGTTTCTAGATAAACCTTGGCACAGCTATTTTGCTCCTCAAAATTCATCCTTTCGGAGGATTGACAATTAAGTAGAAAAAATGATATAGCCGCCGTAAACACACCATCTTGATCCCAACCGGGGTGAGTTTCTAGATATTGTTGTAGGGATTGGTGGAGGATTTCGGGGATTTCTGCCAAGATACTGACTGATGTATTCATATCGTTTACCTCTAAATCTGAAGTGGGGAAATCCCTGACTGGTGCAGTGGACAGTAAGGACTATTGTGAGCCAAGTTGGGGGGAGTTGCAATATTACCAGATGTAAAGGAATGCTTTAGAAAAACTTAATATTTACGAGGTAATAAGGGTTAGAGCTAGATTTTATTTACTTAACTTAACAGTAACTCAGTATCTATCGATGGGAATTTTTACAATCAAGATTAATTTTTTCTGGAAGCAAGTGCCGATTCTATCGCTGTTGCCTGTGGAAAAGTCTGGGTAAACTGTGGAAAACTTGGGAGTGAGTGGGGAAATACCGGGGAATGTATGGGGGAAAACATTGGGGAAAAATAAGATTTGCAAATTTTAGTCAGCAGTGCTGCTCAAATCCGATCCCTGATAGCTGTCTCACAAGTCTGGGAGTCTCGACGCTGAGTGCTGGCTGCTATGCTTTTACCACCAATACGGAACAGGTAGCTTCTGCCACCACGAGACTACTAACAGAATCTTCGATCACCCGTTGAACTCCCGTTAATCCCCGACTGCCGATCACGATCAGATCAGCATGATAGATATTAGCTAAACGAATAATTTCCTCCGCTGGATCACCAAAGATGACCTCGATTTCACTAGGGGCAGCAATCTGGGATTGATAGCAGCGCAATTGATCTTCAATAATCTCACGGGAGGGGTGAGGGCGATCCACCGCCGATTCATCTCCTTCTTTGCCGAGGATATGGGTGAGGATAATGCGAGAATTTGCCGTTAGAGAAAGGGAATTCAAGGACTGAAGGACTCGATCCGATAATTCCCCACAATCTAAGGCAACAACGATATTTTTAAACATTTTGACTAAATCCTACCGCTAAATAAATTTCCAATTAAGATTCCAGAGCAAAAAATCTATAGATAATTTTATAGGTTATTGCGATCGGTTAAGATTTCGTACCCCGTGGCGGTTACTAGGACAGTATGCTCAAATTGAGCGGAGAGAGCATTATCCATCGTCACCACCGTCCAACGATCGCGCAAAGTTCTGGTATGTTTAGATCCCCCATTGACAATTGGTTCAATTGCCAGAGTCATCCCGGCGCGGAGTTTGACATTGGGTAACTGATTAGTGCGAAAATTAAATACCGAGGGTTCTTCGTGGAGATTTCTGCCGACTCCATGGCCGGTAAAATCTTCTACTACCTGGAAACCGTTAGCTTGAACGTGATCTTCGATCGCTCCTGCGATATCGAGCAGATAATTGCCAGCTTTTACCTGATTTATGCCTTTATATAAAGCTTCTTCCGCCACGCGGATTAATTTTTCGGTTTTTGGAGAGACGGAACCGATCGCGATCGTGATACAGGAATCCCCATGATAACCTTGGTAGTAGGCCCCCGTATCTACCTTTAACACAGAACCAGCTTTGAGGCGTTTTTTCGGGCTAGGGATACCGTGAACGACTTCGTTATCGACGGAGGCACAAATCGAGGCAGGAAAGCCATAATAACCTTTAAAACTGGGAGTAGCACCCATTTCGCGGATACGTTTTTCCGCATAGGCATCCAAATCCGCCGTCGTCATCCCGGGTTGAGCGATCTCGGCGATTTCCTTGAGGACTGTAGCGGCAATTTTACCCGCTTGTCGCATAATCACGATTTCGGCGGCGGATTTAGTCTCGATTCCCCGGCGGCTTTTCTGTACTCGCGGCGAACCTACTTGCTCTGGAGTTTTAGTTTCGGGAAAAAGCAGCTTGGTTAGGATGTTCATGGAAAGTTGGCTGTCGAGTCTTTAACTTAACTTAGCATTTTCCCTGCGATCGATGACTGCTCTGGAGAAATCAAGGGACATTGAGAAAAGCTATAGTAGGGAAAAGGCTATTTTTCCGGCGAGGTGACAATTTATGGCAGTCAAAAAAGAGTTTTCCAGTTTTCAGGAACTGTTGCAAACCACTAATCTCCCCGTGTTAGTGGATTTCTATGCCACTTGGTGCGGTCCTTGTCAAATGATGGCTCCGATTCTAGAACAAACGGGAATGTATTTCAAAAATCGCCTACAAATTGTCAAAATTGATACAGACAAATATCCTAATTTAGCCACTAAGTACGGTATTCAAGCTTTACCGACTTTAGTAGTCTTTAAAAACGGTCAACCGATCGATCGAATCGAGGGAGTGGTGCAGGTTAACCAACTGGTTCAACATTTACAAACTCTGTTGTAAGATAATTTTGAACCAGAACTAGGAGTTAGTGTCATGGCAAAGGCGATTTGGAATGGTGCAGTGGTAGCGGAAAGCGATAACTGCGAAATTGTCGAGG
>NZ_JASJFG010000500.1:0-3307 GCF_030065375.1 Microcystis sp. M49636_WE2
GAAAAAACTACCATTGATCGCCCTCAATACACCCACGGAAATCACTAGAAAAGTGGCACAGGAGGGCTTAGAAAGCCTCTCCACCTCAGAAATGACCTACATTCCCCCTAAAAGCGAAATAAACCAGGATAACGAGGAGTATCGTCAACAGATCCTAGCCGTTTATCAGCAACACACGGGGGGCAAAAGTCAGGGATTCGATCGCTTTTTTCTGGCACAGGTTCTCTGGGATGAAACCATGGCCGATGCGATCGCTAAATTCTGGCAAGCTCATCCCGAATATCAGATCATCGTCCTAGCAGGAAAAGGTCATATTGCCTACGGTTACGGCATTCCCAGTCGAGTCCAAAGAAGATTAGGCGATCGCGTCAGCCAGCGTTCGGTTTTCTTGGGAGACGCTCCCCAATCATCACCGGAAGAAACCAAAAAACCCGCCGATTATTTTTGGCAAGGGCAAAATTAAGCCAGTCAGGAGCTAGGAAGCAAGGGATGATAAGCTAAGAAGCCAGTCTTTAAATTTAGTAGATAATAAGTCTGAAAAACTGAGGCTATTTTATGATTAATTTAACCTGTCAAGATACCGAAACACTCGATCGCATTTTAGCTGTTACTCGTGCCGTCGGTTGGGGTGGTGCTAAAATTCTCCAATCCTACCACCGGGGTGAACAGGATTTAGCCGTTAACAAGAAGAAAAAAGGCGGACCGGTGACGGCGGCGGATTTAGCGGCAAATAACTATATTTTAGGGGAATTACAAACAAATTTTTCTGATATCGACTTTGGTTATCTGAGCGAGGAAACCCATCAAGGCAATGAAGCTATCCCGAAAGATTGGGTATGGATTATCGATCCTTTGGACGGAACCCGCGATTTTATCAACAAAACGGGAGAATATGCCCTACATATCGCTTTATGTTATCAGGGAAGACCGATCATCGCCGTGGTTGCCCTACCGGATCAAGAAAAACTCTATTTTGCCCAAAAAGGAAAAGGTACTTTTCTAGAAACTAGCGACGGAAATATTACACAGGTAAAAGTTGCCAATAAAGATAAAATTACCGATCTCTATCTGGTAGTTAGTCGTACCCATCGTGACCAACGTTTTGATAATTTATTAAGTCAAATACCCTTCTTAGGTAAAAATTATGTGGGTAGTGTGGGCTGTAAAATTGCCACGATCCTCGAACAAAAATCCGATGTTTATATCTCCCTATCGGGGAAATCGGCGGCTAAAGACTGGGATTTTGCCGCCCCGGAGTTGATTTTAACGGAAGCAGGCGGCAAATTCTCCTATTTTGACGGTCAACCCGTGCGCTATAATCGCGGCGATGTGCGGCAATGGGGGGGGATCATGGCCAGTAATGGTCCTTGTCATCAACAACTTTGTCAGTTGTCCACGGCAATCCTCGCCCAAATTGATGCCACTGTCTAATTTCTGCTCTCTTATTCTTTGTGTGATCGGTTTAACTTATATAGGAGCGATCAATCTTTGTGTCCTTTGTGTCTTTGTGGTTCGTTCTAGTCCTTCGCCGGCGGTACTGTATCTTAGAATACATTTTACCCACCAAACCCAAGAGAGCTTAATTTCTGCCCCCCTAACCGAGAATCAGAGATCGGTAGAATGGAAAAAAACCAGATCGAGCAATGTTACGGTTAAAAACTTGGCAAGGGTTGATTTTAGCAGTTCCGATCGCCGCCGTGGTCATCTTTCTGATCGTGGCCGCCAGTGTCCAGATCAATCAATGGGGTTTGAATTGGATTTGGGCAGTTTTTACCCTGATTTTTGTGGCTTGGCGCTTCCTGTTGGTCAAATGGACGCGCCCAGCAGTCGGGGAAATTGAAGCCGCCATCGGGGAAATTAAGGCAGAATTAACCCCTCCTGAGGGTGATTCCGGGGGCAATGTCGAGGAAATTATCGAGAGGATTATCGTCGAGGCCCGCAATGATCGCCCGGTTTGGGAAGATTGGGCGACTTTTTGGCAACGCTGTCAGGATTTGGTCAGTGCCATCGCCCATATATATTACCCCGATGTCAAGTACCCCTTATTAAATATTTACATTCCCCAGGCCTACGGTTTAATTCGGGGAACCGTGGATGATAGCGATCGCTGGATGCAGAATCTTTCCCCGGCCCTGAATCAAATCACCATCGGCCAAGCCTATCAAGCCTACGAAGTTTATCAAAAATTGCAACCCTCGGCCCAGAAACTTTGGCAGGTCTGGAATTGGGCGCAATGGGTAATCAATCCCGCTGCGGCTGTGGCTAAAGTTGCCAGTCAAAAGTACAGCGATCGAGCGGATCAGCAATTATTAGTCAATTTAGGGCAAGTTTTGCGGGAAAATGCCCTAAGAAACCTCTCTCGCCAAGCGGTGTTACTCTACAGTGGCGGCAATCTCGCCCCAACTCTCCCCACCAAGACCAAAATCGCCACCACTACTCTCAAGGAAATTCTCGCCCAAGCTGAACCGATCACGGAAATCGATCGCCAACCGGTTAACATTCTGCTGGTTGGACGCACCGGGGCCGGCAAAAGCAGTTTAATCAATACTCTCTTTCGGGCCGATTTAGCCCAAGTGGATCTATTGCCCAGTACCGATGCCATCCAATCCTACCATTGGCAAACCCCAGAAGGGGACGAGTTAATCCTCTGGGATACCCCGGGCTACGAACAGGCAAATCGGGCTGATGATCGGCAAAAGGTTCTTAATTATGCCAAAAACGCCGATTTATTGATTCTTGTCACCCCCGCCCTCGATCCCGCCCTGGCCATGGATGAGGCTTTTCTTAAAGATTTGCAACAAACTATTGACAATTTACCAGTTATAGTCTGTGTTTCTCAAGTCGATCGCCTGCGTCCGCTGCGAGAGTGGCAACCCCCCTATAATTGGCTGACGGGAGAAAGTCCCAAAGAAGTCAATATCCGCGAATGCTTGCAGTATCGGGCGGAATTATTCGAGGATCTCTGCGATCGCATTTTGCCGATGGTCAGTCAACAGCCGGATAGAGAAGCTTGGGGGGATGAGGAGTTATCAATCGCTTTACTGGGGGCAATTTCACCCGCAAAACAGTTGCGTTTAGCCCGTTTTTTAGCGGATTTGGAAACTCGAACCCTGGCAGCGGCGAAAATAATCGATCGCTATACTTTACAGATGGCCACGGGGCAAGGTTTAACGGCCCTATTAAAAAGTCCTATTCTAGGTTTTATCTCCACTTTAGCCACGGGAAGACCGACTTTAGCCTATCTTTTAGCTGAACAAATTCCTGTGGAACAATTACCAGTAGCGATCGGTAAATTACAGATGGCCTA
>NZ_JASJFG010000462.1:0-4879 GCF_030065375.1 Microcystis sp. M49636_WE2
CCAAGCTCGGCGTAGGCATCAAGCATTCCCGCTAACTCATCGCTGGTGGGGCGTTTAATGCGATGGGCAATCATGAAAGCACCGATTTGGGCCGGGGTTGCCTCTTGGGTTAACATCATCTTGGTGGCCATTGCCGCTTCGGGACGGGTTAAATTTCTGCCCGTATGGGTGCCACTACCGATCGCTTTTAATAATTCTCGAAAAGTATCACTCATCTCAAGGAAAAAAATAAAGAGTAAATAGGGTTTGCTGAATAAATCTAAAAACCTTGTTGGATAAGACTTTTAGACTTGTTTTCCCTCAAAAAGTGCCGACCTTTGGAGTGATTGGGGGGAAAATCCCTGGACTTTTTCCCTGAAAATTAGGTAATTGACCACCTGAAAATGGATAAAACCCCACACCCCACACCCCACACCCCACACCCTGCCCCCACGAAAAACTTTTTCAGCAAACCCTAAATAGGATTGATTGGGATTGCTAAGGCTGGACGTGGTGGTTTTCTAGGCTTTTAACCACACTTTGATTCATTTGCCGCACTAATTGACAGAAATGAGCGATCGGTGGTATCTGTAGGCGATCGCTGGTGGTGACAAGGACTACCTGACGGGTGAGACGATGACTAAATTTACCATTATTAAGATAGGGATTTTCGCCACTAGGGGAAGCAAGAGGACGAATGGCGAGGGTAGCATCGCTACGCGCTTCCATCAGGGCAGATTGGGGCAGAAGAGCGATAATATTACCCTGACGCACCACACCGCGAAAAGCATCGAGGGTGTTTAATTCCATGACAGTTTTCAGGTGGGCATCCTGACGGGAAAACCATTCTTGTACTAATCTTTGCATTCCGTAGCCATCTTTGAAAACCACTTGCGGATAGGGGATTAATTCTGACCATGGCACTTCTTTGTATTGGGCGAGAGGATGATTAGCGGCCATGAGAATTTCGATCGCTTCTTGGTATAATACCTCGACCACCATCTCCGGGCTAGAGGTGAGAAAACGATTATTCATTACCAACGCCACATCTACTAAACCATCCCGCAGCACTTTTAAGGCGCGATCGCTGCCTAGTGCGGTAACTCTTAACTGAACTTCTGGGTATTCAGCGCAAAATTTCGGCAAAATCGGCGGTAAATAGTGGGCGCACACGGAATGAATCGCCGCCACGCACAATTCTGGCTGTTTTCCTGCCTGTAGGTCAGTGATTTCCTCGTGAACATTCGCCCACTCTTGACAAATCCGTTTCGCCCGGGGCAGTAATTTCTCCCCAGCAATGGTTAACTTCGCTTGGGCGGTACGATGGAAAAGAGGTAAGCCCAAATCGGTTTCTAGGGATTGAATCTGCCGGCTGATAGTCGATTGGGTGACTCCACACTGGCGGGCGGCTTGACCGAAATTGCCCGTATCGGCTACGGCTAAAAAGGCTTGCAATTGCTCGATCCGCATTCTTTCTCGTTTTAATTACATTCCTTCATGACTTTATGACAATAACGAATTTTATTCTGACTTTTGGTAGAAATTGCTACCGTTTTCTCAGTTATCAGTTACCAGTTATCAGATGTGAGTTTTCAGTTCACTGATTACTGTTGACTGTGGACTGATTACTGAAAAAAAACTACCCCTGCACCACCTGTTTAAGGGTGGTAAAGGTTTCTAGGTTGATTAACCCCCGGCGCTGGCCTTTTTGGTTGGAAATGCCCAAAAATACCGATTCTCCCTGTTTGGGATTGCGATCGAATCGGGGGGAAGAATTGATATAAACTAAAGCACTATCGGACTCCATGGCAAATTGACGACTTTCTCGATAGGATTCGGTGACAATACAATCCGCATGACCGCTACTATACTTATTAATCCAAGCGATCGCATCAGTGAGGGTATCCACTAACCTAAAGGCCACCGTTTTTTCTAAATAGGGTCTTTGCCAATCATTATCGGTGGCAATGGTTAAATGTTCGGGAAAATCCGCCGCTAATCGGGTATCTCCCCGCAATTTAAAGCCTTTTTCCTGCAAACTTTTAAACAAACGACTTAAAGTCGAAGAATTTTGATGGGGACTAATTAAAACTTTTTCGATCGCATTGACCGGATCGGGTATACTGCCATGACTATCGATAATTACCTGACGGGCTAACTCCAAATCGCCACTAGGAGACCAATACAAATAACAGTTTCCCATCGCTGCGCGCAAAACGGGAACCGTGGCCAATTGACTCACCCGACCAATTAAACTAGGGCGACCGTAAGGAATAATTAAATTAACATAATTTTCCTGGGTCAGCAACTCCTCTAGGGAGGGACTAGAATCACAGGGCAAACCACTGACACAATCCACGGGTAAACCCACATCTTCCAATGCTTCTTGGATAATTTCCGTAATCACCCCATCGGAATGACTAGAGGCATTGGAACCCCGAATAATCAAACTATTGCCACTTTTTAGGGAAAATCCCGCCGCTACCATCGCTAATTCCGGAAAACCTTCATAGACGAAGGCAATCACTCCTAAAGGCATCCTTTGGCAATAGGTTTGGGAAGGATTCAGTTGATAGGCCGCGTTAATTACCTGTTGCAGCGGATCCGATGCTTCCGCTAGTTGTTGCAATACCTCCACCGTCGTCTCTAAACGTTCGGGAGTTAACCGTAACCAGCGAATCATTTGTTCCGAGACGGCCATCTCTCGACTGACTTCTAAATCGAGGGTATTGGCTTCTAAAATGCGATCAAAGCCAGTTTTAATGCCCTTAGCGATCGCGATTACCCCGCGATTTCTTTCATTGCCATTAAATTGACCTAGAGCCAGAAAAGCATTATATGCTTGCTTAAAGATCGTCAGGGGGGGGGTGGAGGAACTTTCGATCATAGATTCTTGTCTAGCGTCGATAGGCTAACCAAAAGATGAATGCGGGCAAAATAACTAATAGCATAACTAGAATTGCCCCAAAAATCACGCTTACCCCAGGTGGTGATTTTAAAATTAAGGGTAGCCAAACGATCGATAATAACAGAGTTATCCCCATTATCAGGGGTAATACCTCTTGCCCAAGGCGCTGATTCGTACTCACCCAACGAAATCCCGTCCAGCGCCAAGTGCGTTTATAGGGATAGTGGGGGGCTAATTGTTCGATAATTTGACCGTTTTCCTGTAGCACAAATATCTGTTGACAGCGATCGCAGCCAAAGGCATCGGTCAATAAAATCGGACATAATGTCCCTTTCCGACGACAGGGACAAGGATAGTCTTGGTGTTGGTCGATTTTGGTATATTTACGCGGTCGCACAAGCTAAATTTTTGTTTATAAACGGTTGTTTTTAGTCGCTCGTGGTCAATAGCTAAGGGATTCAACGGTTGCCCAAAATCCTCAACCCTGTTGCTCACGGGTAATTCCCATCTTAAGGGATATCCCTAAATTATTCATCCTGACCTTAAGGTATATTTCAAGATTTTTTCAAGCGGGCAACGCGATTCGAACGCGCGACATTCACCTTGGCAAGGTGACGCTCTACCACTGAGCTATGCCCGCAAGCCGTTTTTTTCACACTTACCTGAGTATCCCAAATCTCAGAGCATTTGTCAAGTGGTTTGGAGCATTTTTTTACAATAATTCATCTTCTGGCAAATCCCCCAAACCGGTAATAGCTTCGAGAACCACTTCTATCTTAGCCTGTAGTCGGTTGAACTGATGTTCCAAGCGATCAAAACGCTTGTCAATGGCGGCGAATTTTTCATCCACTGCGGCGAATTTTTCATCTATATGCCGTTCCATAGCGTCAAAAGCTTCCGTAATCCGCCCCTCTGGTTCTAAATCTAATTCCAGAGTCTTGATTCTCTCGACAGCGTTGACTAATTGCCGTCTGAGTTGGTTAATATATTTGTTCTGTTCAGCTTCGCTCATCAGTGGAACTCCAGGAGTGGGGACAACTAAAATCCTAAATTCTGGGGGAATTTTCTTAGCCTTCCATCAGTGCCTGTTGGGGATTATTTTCCAATAATTCTAGGGGTTTATCTTCATTCCGGGGGCGCAATTGACGCATGAGACTAGCCATTTCTAGGGCAGATAGGCCATAATTCCAGCCCAAATTACTCTTAATACCGGCCCGTTCGAGGGCCTGTTGTAGAGTATCAGTGGTGAGAATACCGAAGACAACGGGAACACCCGTCTGAAAAGCGGCCGCAGCGATACCTTTAGCGGCCTCGGCGGCAACGTAGTCAAAATGGGGCGTTTGGCCGCGAATAATTGCCCCTAGACAAATAACGGCATCGTAACGGTGGGAAAGGGCGACTTGACGGGCTACCATTGGCACTTCAAAGCTACCCGGTACCCAGATATAATCCACTTGAGTGCCATCGGGATTAACATCAACCCCGTGACGCTTGAGACAATCTTGACAGCCTGATAACAGTTTATCAGTGACGAGATCGTTAAAACGACCAATCACGATCGCAAACCGCCAAGAGGATATATCCTCGGTAAAATTTCCCTCAAAAACAGTCATAAGGTGTGGGGTGTGGGGTGTGGGGTGTGGGGAGGTGGGGAGATGGGGTAGTGGGGAGGTGGGGAAACTGTCTCATCACCCTATCACCCTATCTCCTCCTGACTCCTGATCAAGGCTAAATCACTAAAAAGTTTAAAATAGCGACGGCAACGACTAAAATCGCCCAAATTGCCGAACCCACATAGAGAAGGGGTTTCGATTGATCCCAGTTTTGGGGGGAAGCATAGGCAACGGGGACACCAATCACCATCAGCAAGGAAAATAAAACTAAGGCAATGAGAAAAAATTGAAAAACAATAGACATGATTGGGTTCTCCTAAAGCAGTTGATGTTTATTTAGATAATTCTCCCAGATTTGATACTTGTATGGAAGAGCCTC
>NZ_JASJFG010000691.1:0-5680 GCF_030065375.1 Microcystis sp. M49636_WE2
ATAGTGAGCCAAATCAGCCCAATTATTCGCCAGTTTTCCTCGATTCCCTGCAATCCCTATTAAAATTAATTAGTCCCGCTTGGATTGGACAATTGCAACAAGCGGCGCGAGAATGTGATGATGAAAAAATTATCGCCCTAACCGCAGAAATTCCCCCCGATTATGCTACCCTTGCCCAAGGTTTACAACAGTTAGCCAGAGAATTTTCCTTTGATGCGATCGAAACCATCATTAGAGATTTAAACATATCTTAAGAGAGTATTTTATCCATACCTCAAAAACGTGATATTCTAAAGGCATAAATCCCTAAATATCACAATTTTAAAGGATGAAACTGTTAAAAATGCTCATCGGTACTTGGTTAATACTACCGATTTTTTCCGTTCATGCTCAAGTTCCCTCGCTGCCCCCAATTAAGCAAAATTCGCCCAATCTTGGTGATCTACCGAATAATCCCACCCAGCAGAAAAATTGGCTTTGTAACCAAGGAGATCAACGCATTGCCGTGGCTGCTAAAGAAGTGCAAGGTTGGAAAGAATTAATTGAAAAACAAGGTTGGCAATGTGGTGAAGGAAATGCCGATATACCCGCTCAAACTCTCAGCTTTTCCTGTGAACCAGAACAAACCCTCGGCCTCTTGACAGTTTACTGGTTAAATGGTAGTAATGGTCAACAACAATTAAGCCAATGGCGAGAGCAATTAGCAGCACAACAGGGGATGGTTTGTACCATTAATAACGTGCGGTTATTCGATACTCAAGAAAATATACCCAATCCATTACAACCATGATTAAATTAGCAATTTTGCCTCAATCTATTCTCCTGGGTATCAGTTTACTATTAAATAATTCTCTGCCCTTACTTGCCCAATCTACACCCCTGAGCGTCGATAATTTAAGAAATACCGTCTATAACATTCCTAATCGGGGTTCCGTAATTCTCAGTGATGGTATTTTTCAATCTAACGAAGGACCAATTTTAGGAGTGCAAGTCAGCCGAGAAGCCTTGATGGGGGACTATAATAATGATCAAAGGACTGATGGTATTGTCGTGTTAAGAGTGATTACTAGAAATCAACAGCAATTACATTATTTAGCCCTAGTGATCGATAATAACGGTACTGCCACTAACACCGATACTGTCCTGTTAGCCGATCGAGTAATTGTCGATAATCTGAGCGCTAAAGATGGTATGATTACCGTCAACATGAGAAGATTTCTCCCCCGGGATCCTTCCTGTTGTCCGTCGGGAGTCATTACCCAACAATTTGCGATTAATCCTAGTATTAATCAATTGACTTTACTGAGTACCAACGAAAGTCAACCCACCACCCCAAATGTGCAGGTAATACCTGGTTCTCCCCTGAGAATTAATAATAATAATCTCCCCTTTCAACCTCCTGCTGGGGCCATCCAAATCCGCTTTTAACCTTATTTTTGGTGCGTTAGGGCAGCGTAACGCACCCTACCTTTTTCCTTAACAAAAAATGACCTACAAATATCCCATCCAACGCTGGTATATTGCCGCGACTAATCCCGAAAAAATCGAGGGGTTAGCGCGAGAAATGGGACTATCATCCTTATTAGCAACTATCTTAATTAATCGCGGTATTGATACCCCCGAATTAGCTAAAACTTATATAGATCCTGAAGCGGATACCTTACCCTCTCCCCTGGGGGAATTTCCCGACTTAGAAAAAAGTGTCAATTTATTAGTAAAAGCGATCGCCAGAGGCGATAAAATTGCTATCTGTGGGGACTACGATGCCGATGGCATGACCAGTACATCTTTACTGTTAAGAGCCTTGAGACATCTCGGCGCTAGGGTAAATCATGCCATACCCAGTCGCATGAAAGAGGGATACGGAATTAATCAGCGCATTGTCGAAGAATTTGCCGAGTCGGGAGTCGGATTGATTCTCACCGTTGATAATGGTATTTCCGCTCACGAACCGATCGCCCTAGCGATAGAATTAGGATTAAAAGTTATTATCACCGATCATCACGATCTGCCGCCAATTTTACCAAATGCCTCCGCTATTCTCAACCCAAAATTATTAACCCCGAACTCTCCCTATCAGGGATTAGCGGGGGTGGGAGTCGCCTATATTTTAGCGGTGACAACTGCCCAAAAAATGGGTAAATTACAGGGATTAACCGAGTCATTATTAGCATTATTTACCCTAGGCACTATAGCAGATTTAGCCCCATTAATCGGGGTAAATCGTCGCTGGTTAAAACGGGGTTTAAGAAAATTACCCAAATCCCAATTAGTCGGCATTCAATCCCTGATGCAAATAGCGGGAATTAGCGAGGAACAAAAGCAATTACAACCGGATGATATTGGGTTTAAATTGGGGCCGAGAATTAATGCCATTGGTAGAATTGGTGATCCCCAGATAGTTATTGAATTATTAACCACCGATGATGCCGGAATTGCCTTAGAAAGAGCGATGCAGTGCGAACAAATTAATCGTACCCGTCAAGAATTGTGCGAAAAAATTGAAGAAGAAGCGATTAAATTAGTGGAAGAAACTCCGATTCTTTGGCAAAAAGATCGAGTTTTAGTTTTAGTCGAAAAAGATTGGCATCATGGGGTAATTGGTATTGTAGCTTCCCGTTTAGTGGAACGCTACGGAGTGCCGGTTTTTATTGGTACTTACGAGGAAGAAGAGCCAGGTAAAATTCGCGGTTCTGCCAGAGGAATTGAAGAATTTCACGTTTTTGAAGCCCTGCAATTTTGCCAAGATTTACTAGGAAAATTTGGCGGTCATAAAATGGCGGGGGGTTTTAGTTTACCCACAGCTAATTTACTAGCATTTAAACAAAGATTAAGTCAATTTTCTCACAAAATTTTACAAATAGAACAATTAAAACCTTTAATTAAAGTTGACACTATCCTAGACTTTAAACAAATAAACCTGCAACTTTTTCAACAAATTGATAGTTTGCAACCCTGGGGAATTGGCAATGAATTACCCGTTTTTTGGACTCCTAACGTGCGAATAGTAGAACAGAAAACTATCGGAAAAAATCATTTAAAATTATTGCTGGCTCAAAGGGATGATACCAGAATTCAAGCCCTAGCTTGGCGTTGGGGCGAATATTGTCCTTTACCAACTCGTTTAGATATTGCCTATAAACTCAAAGAAAATACTTGGAATGGTAATACAACCATAGAAATTGAATTAGTGGGAGTGCGATTACCCCAAGAAAATGATAATATTAAAAAAGCAATTTTTATGCACGCAGATAAAATGTATCAATGTAGTTTTTGGGGTGATGTAAACGAGATTCGCATCAAAAATGAACAGGGCGATATTTTAGTCGTGCAGAAAGGGCAGCGCATTGGTTTATTAGGCAAAAATCGACAACAAGCTAGAGAAGTCAACGTGACTGAACCCCGTTTTTATACTTTAATTAAAGTTGCCATCAAAGCTTTGGCTATCTAAGTAGCTGGTTATAATTAAATTAAAAATCGATTTTAGGTTCGATCCCCCCTGCCCCCCTTAATAAGGTAGGGTTGATTCATGAATCAACCCTACCCTTGATAACGGGGGTGTCTGATAATTTTTAACGCCTACCTACTTAGCAAAACCTCCAAAAAAAGCGCCTTGACGATGAACCAAACCATAGTGATCAAAATCGGTACTTCCAGTTTGACCGATAATGAAACCGGCCAATTATCCCTCTCCACGATCGCCGCTTTAGTGGAAGTCCTCACCCGGTTGCGCGCTGCCGGTCATCGGGTGGTATTAGTATCTTCCGGGGCCGTGGGGGTGGGCTGCCGTCGTCTGGGAATACAGGAAAGACCGAAAAAAATCGCCCTCAAACAAGCGATCGCAGCCGTCGGTCAAGGTCGTCTGATGCGGATCTATGATGACCTCTTTACCAGTCTTGGTCAACCGATCGCCCAAATTTTGCTGACCCGTCCCGAATTGATGGAACGCACCTGTTATGTCAACGCCTATAATACTTTTCAGGCTTTGTTTGAATTAGGGGTAATTGCCATCGTCAACGAAAATGATACGGTGGCGATCGATGAGTTAAAATTCGGCGATAATGACACTTTATCAGCCCTTGTAGCCAGTTTAATCGAGGCTGACTGGTTATTTATCCTCACCGATGTGGATCGCCTCTACAGTGCCGATCCGCGGCTATTTCCCGAAGCTGCGGCCATTGCCCGAGTTAGTCCCGCAGAATTAGCGCAACTATCGATCGATGCCGGTAGTAGTGGCAGTCAGTGGGGGACCGGGGGTATGGCGACTAAATTGGCCGCGGCCCGGATTGCCACCAGCGCCGGGGTAGAAATGGCGATTACTAGGGGACGGCAGCCCAGCAATATCTTAAAAATTATGGCAGGAGAGGCGATTGGAACCCGTTTTGAGGCACAAAAACGCAGTGATAACGCCCGCAAACGCTGGATCGCCTACGGACTAATGCCCATGGGTCAAATCTATCTCGATGCTGGGGCGATTCAAGCCATTTGTCAGGGGGGAAAATCCCTCCTCGCGGCCGGAATCACCAAAGTGGAGGGGGAATTTAGCGCCTCGGAATCGGTGCAATTGTGCGATCAAGAAGGCCAGGAATTGGCCCGGGGAATTGTTAATTATAGTAGTGAGGAGATCGATCGAGTTAAAGGTCAACATTCCGAGCGTATTGCCAGTTTATTGGGTTATAGGGCCGCAGAAACCATTATTCATCGGGATAATCTCGTCATTTTGAGCGCTTCGTCCACCAACTCGACTAATAAGGGATAATTCCGCCACCCAGAGCAAGTCCAGCCAATGCCTTAAATGTAAAGAAATGTCTCAAAAAAACAACAAATTGTTAGACAAGCAAGAGAGTTGGACTAGGGATATCCCCCGAAGTTCAACCCTGTGAGATTATAAATGAAGTGAAACTCAAAAATGTCTTTATTGCTGTTGGGAGAAACTTAATAATGCGAGACGCGGTAACTAGCCTGATTAGAAAATACGATGTCACCGGACGTTATCTCGATCGAGATGCGATCGATAATCTTAAACAATATTTTGCCTCGGGAACTGCCCGTCTAGCTGCCGCCGCCCTAATTAACGCTAATTCGGCGGCGCTCGTGCGTGGGGCAGCGATTCGTCTATTTGAAGAAGTTCCCGAATTGATCCGCGCCGGGGGTAATGCCTACACCACCCGTCGTTATTCTGCCTGTCTGCGGGATATGGATTACTATCTCCGCTATGCCAGTTATGCCCTAGTAGCTGCTGATACTAATGTTCTAGATGAGCGGGTACTGCAAGGACTGCGGGAAACCTATAATTCCCTCGGTGTCCCCATCGGTCCGACGGTGCGCGGTATCCAAATCATGAGCGAAATGATTCAAACCATGGCTGCTGAGGCGGGTATTGCCGACACCTCTTTGATCGCTGAACCCTTTGATCATCTCACTCGCGAATTAAGCGAAGTGTCTATCTAAATTCAGTTATCAGTTATCGGTTATCAGTTAGGAAAGGCAAGAGGCAAGAGTATTTATTAGTTTGTCTCCTGTCTCCCGTCTCCTGAATTATTAACTCGCCGTCGGCGATCGAGCCATTGTTGTAAAATAATCGCCGCCGCTTCCCGATCGATCGCTCCCTTATCCCAAGAGGAAAACTGTTTTTTGGCTTTTAAGAATTCTTCCGCCTCTAGGGACGTGCAACGCTCAT